>JAILIJ010000176.1 GCA_024695315.1 Bacteroidaceae bacterium | reverse complement strand
TATTCAGAAGGATGTAACAGAACTTCAGTTTCAACTTACAGAAAAAGAGGTAACACTAAAGGTTACGGAATGTTTCTGGCAGCTGGCAAATGTAAAATATAATTTACAAACTATCGAAGCTGCCGAAAAACAGCTAGATGCCATATATGAACAAGTTTCTCAATATGTTAAGGCTGGAGTAAGTACACGAAATGACCTATTGAAAATCTCCATAAGAAAACAAGAACTGCAAAGCAATAGACTGAAATTGGAAAATGCGCAACACGTTCTCACACTTCTTCTGTCTCAACAAATAGGTTTATCTAATAGCAACATAGATATCGACATAAGCGAATCCTCCGTAGCCCTGCCAACCATTGTGGATAGTCAAAATGCCACAGAAAGTCGCGAAGAACTCAAAATGGCAAACAAAAATATAGAAGCAAGTAAGATGCAAATAAAAATGGAACGTGGTAAGAATCTACCAACATTTGCAATTGGACTTATGGGCTTTCACTCTGGCATGGGGGGCATTTCTGATAACGTGAGTCAAAATATCAATACTACAATGACCAACGGAGTTGTCTTCGGAACATTATCCATTCCTATATCATCATGGTTCGGAGGCACCCATGCAATTAAACGACAAAAAATTAAACTGCAACAAGCAGAGAATGATTATCTTGACGCAAAAGAGAACCTTCGCATCGACATCGAATCTTCATGGGCAAATGTCATAGAAGCATATAAACAAATTGACATAGCCCAAACTACCGTCGAACAGACCGAAGAGAACCTGCGTATCTACACAGATCAATACAAGGCTGGTGTTCAAAATCTTACAGATTTACTAGACGCAGAAACGCTCAACCGTCAAGCCCATGACAATCTTTCTCAAGCCAAGGCTAATTACCAGATTAAATTGTGTGATTATCGTAATAAGACTTCAAATTCTAACATTTATTAGTTTATAGATTTTTACATTCCTGAAAAACACAGAATTCATTCCAGACCCGAAGTTCAGACATGAACTTCGGGTTACTCATTTTCCATCACCAAATACTTACATCTTGAAATAATTTCACGAATTCATAAACTAAATATTAATTTAAAATCCTAATAAAGATACGATAAGTCTTTTCCCCAAATTACAGAAATTCACACTTTTATATTGTAATGCCCCGTAAATTAAGTTAAAGTTTCTTAAATTTTCTATCAAAAAGCCACAAAAAGCACATTTTAGCACAGCAAAACATTATATTTGTATATTCATCTAACGATACGCTCCAGCCCCTGGTTATTACCGAGATGAGGCAATTTTCAAATAAAAAAATTTTGATACTCATCTGCTACAAAATACGAAGGTCATACGAAGGAGTTACGAAGCGTTGTCGAAGGAGGTGGGGTGGAAAATTACACCCTAAAAATATGCTTTTTCGATTAAAATACGATAAGTATATATTATGATTATTCTGCTATAGAAATAGTTATATGTTTTACAAACATACACCAAGTAAATACAAAAAAAGAGATTAGAAAAATTTCTAATCTCCTTTTTGGAGGTGCCTACCCGATTCGAACGGGTGTAAACGGTTTTGCAGACCGGTGACTAAGCCACTCATCCAAGGCACCATCATTTCTTTTTTGCGAGTGCAAAGGTAGGTATTATATTTTAATCTACAAAGAAAAATCAAGAAAAATGTCACCTCCAGATTGCAATTTATCTCATCTTGGGTGATATTTCTTCTTTTTTACAGGAAGAGATAGGATGTTTTGGGAGGGTTCTTAATTTTTTCTAGGGGATTCTATGAGGGCAAGACTTTCTAAAAAATACATGAGCCCAGGTTTTCTATAATTAATAAAAATCATAGAATCCCTATAAATCATAGACACAAAAAAAGAGATTAGAAAAATTCTAATCTCTTTTTTGGAGGTGCCTACCCGATTCGAACGGGTGTAAACGGTTTTGCAGACCGGTGACTAAGCCACTCATCCAAGGCACCATTATTGCTCATTTGCGGGTGCAAAGGTAGGTATATTTTTCATACTGACAAATAAAATCCCAGTTTTTTTTACAGAAAAAAGCATTTTTCTCAAAAACCCTTGCACAATAGCGCCGTCAAGCATACTTTTGCACGACAAAAGACGTCTTTTTAGATATATGAAACAAATTGAGCAAACAGTCAAGCAATATATAGATAGGCACTCCATGCTACAGTCTAACGACAGAGTGATTGTCGCCTTGAGCGGTGGAGCCGATTCCGTTTCCCTACTCCTTATCCTATCTTCCTTAGGTTATGAATGTCATGCTGCCCATTGCAATTTTCATCTTAGAGGTGAAGAAAGCATGAGAGACGAGCATTTTGTGGAGGAACTTTGCAAAAAAAACAATATTTCTCTACACAAAATAGACTTTCAAACTACAGAATACGCAAAATCACATGGCATAAGCATAGAAATGGCTGCACGCGAATTGAGGTATGACTATTTTGCAAAACTCAAAAAGGAACTTAATGCTACAGCCATAGCTGTTGGACATCATAAAAATGATAATATCGAGACGCTTTTCCTCAACCTTGTCCGTGGCACAGGTATAAAAGGAATATGCGGAATACAGCCTATAAACAACGATATTATTCGCCCTTTGCTCTGCCTCACACAAACTGAAATTCATGATTATCTAAAATCACGCAATCAAGATTATGTAACGGACAGCACAAACCTTGAAAATGTGTACAGCAGAAATAAGATTAGACTTGATATTGTTCCAGCGCTTAGTTCGATAAATCCCGCTGCATTAGACAATATAATAAATACTATAGAAAACCTCAACGAGGTAAGAAAGATTTATGAGGCTAACATCAAAGCCGACATTAGCCAATGTGTTAAGATTCACGAAGACGGTAGCGTCCTAATCAATATTAGTACACTTCTATCATGTGTCTCTGCAAGTTCTGTCCTACATGAGATTATCAGCCCTCTCGGCTTTAACAAAAGCCAAGAAAACGACATCTTCATGGCTATGAAAAATGGCGAAACAGGTAAGATTTTCTTCTCCAACTCTAATATACTCAACATCGACAGAGAAGAAATCATAATCACAAGCCAAAGCAAACAAACAGCACAAGTGACACTATTGTCACAATATTCCAAAATAGAATGCAAAACTGTAAAAGCTGAAGAATTAACCATTATTAAGGACAAAGATTATGCCTACCTTGACAAGAACAAAATACATGGCAATCTATATGTAAGGCTTTGCAAAACAGGAGACTATTTCTACCCTTTCGGTATGAAAGGCAGAAAACTTATAAGCGACTACATGACAGACCGCAAATTCAACCGCATAAAGAAAAATAACCAAATGGTCGTTTGCGACGAAAACGAAGAAATTCTATGGCTTGTCGGAGAAAGGAGCTCTGAAAAATGTCGCGTAGACGACAATACAACATCAGTTTTAGTATTACATATCAAGCCATAATACTTTTTTTACATCTAAAGTATAAAATTATTGTTTATTTTTCGTAATTTCGCAGCCGATATGGAAAAAAAAGAGAAATCACCAGTATACCAACATGAGGTTATTGAATTCGTAACAGTTGCAGTTCAATATTGTGCTTATTTGGAACAAGCAGAAAGCAAGCAGAGGCATGAATTTGTAGACACGATTCTCAAAGTTTTACCACTACTATACTTAAAAGGCGCCTTGCTCCCACAGTACGAAATCTTAACAGATTATAATCCCTCCGATTATGTTACCGAGGAAAATTACGATATCATAAGAAATAACATAGCATTTATCCTTGGCGAAAAAGACGACTATCTTGACGTCTTTATGGAGGACATGAAATATAGTGAGACACCAATTCTCACAACTATAAGCGAAAATCTTGCAGACATTTACCAAGATCTCAAAAACTTCGTCAGCGAATTTAAAGATGGCAACGAAGATAACATGATGGGAGCCCTCTCTGTTTGCAAAGATAATTTCAAAAACTATTGGGGACAAAAATTAACAAATGTCATGCGTGCCCTCCACGAAGTTTGCTACTCTGACTTAGAGGATGACGAACTTCTATTTGAGGAATAATACGATGACTACAAAAAAGACATGACAACAGTAATAGATAAATTCGACAAAAAAAAGATTGCGACGCTTCCTCGTGCACTTTTCGAAGGTCGTATAATAACAATACTTACCGAAAGCGAGGCAGAAAAAGCTGTGGATTTTCTAATGCAACAGCCTATCTTAGGCTTTGACACAGAAACACGTCCATGCTTTAGAAAAGGACAAACCAATGCCGTAGCACTCTTACAAGTGTCTACACACGACACTTGTTTTTTGTTCCGACTAAACAGAATAGGACTTCCAGCATGTATAATAAAGCTTTTAGAAGACTGTTCAATTACCAAAGTCGGACTATCACTCCAAGACGACCTCCGAGGACTCAATCATAGATGCGAGTTCACACCTGGCACCTTTATTGAACTACAAAAGGAAGTCCACGACATTGGAATTGAAGATATGAGCCTACAAAAGATTTACGCTAATATTTTCGGTCAAAAAATAGCAAAAAACCAACAACTTTCTAACTGGGAAGCTGATGTACTAACCGAAGCTCAGCAGAGATATGCTGCTACTGATGCTTGGGCTTGTATACGCATTCATGAAGAAATTCAACACTTGAAACGTACAGGCGATTACACTCTTATCAAATCTCCTATAATCCCTGTAGAAGTGAAAGTTGCAGAAACAGCAAAATAAAGAAAAAAACAATATGAAACAAGTATTTCTCAAAAGAGGAAAAGACGAATCATTACGCAGATTTCACCCTTGGATATTCTCTGGCGCTATTCATCACATGTCAGAGCAGCCAGAAGAAGGTGAAGTCGTTGAAGTGTACACAAGCGAAAACGAGTACATAGCCACTGGTCACTACCAAATAGGAAGTATCATGGTACGTGTACTATCTTTTGAGCAAGAGAATATCGACCAGAAATTTTATGCCCATAGACTTGCCGTAGCACTCGACGTTCGAAAAAGCATCGGTGTTGTAGGCCGTGCAGATAATACAACTTACCGTCTTGTACACGGCGAAGGAGACAACCTACCTGGACTCGTAATCGACATATACGGAAAAACGGCTGTCATGCAAGCTCATTCCGTAGGTATGCACGTCGATCGTCTTACCATAGCTAATGCCCTAAAGGATGTCATGCAGGACTCTTTAGACAATATATACTACAAGTCGGAGACAACACTTCCTTTCAAGGCTGAACTTGGACAGGAAAACTGTTTCCTTCTCGGAGGAAGCACAGACGATGTCGCTATAGAGAACGGACTCAAATTCCACGTAGACTGGCTCAAAGGACAGAAGACTGGTTTCTTTGTAGACCAACGTAACAACCGAAGCCTCTTAGAGCATTATGCTAAAGGACGCAAGGTACTAAATATGTTCTGCTACACCGGAGGATTTTCTTTCTACGCCATGCGCGGAGGAGCCGAACTTGTCCATTCTGTCGACTCTTCTCAAAAGGCCATAGACCTTACAAACGCTAACGTAGAACTAAACTTCCCTGGCGACACACGTCATAAGGCCTTTGCTGAGGACGCATTCAAGTTCCTCGACCAAATGGAAACTCCATACGACCTCATCATCCTCGACCCACCAGCTTTTGCCAAACACAAAGATGCACTACGCAATGCTCTGAAGGGTTATACAAGACTTAACAAAAAAGCATTCGAGAAAATCAAACCAGGTGGCATACTATTTACTTTCAGCTGTTCTCAAGCTGTAGACAAAGACCACTTCCGAACAGCTGTCTTCTCTGCTGCCGCTGCTGCCAAAAGAAAGGTACGTATTCTGCACCAACTTCATCAGCCAGCAGACCACCCTATCAATATTTACCATCCAGAAGGTGAATACTTAAAAGGGCTAGTTTTATACGTAGAATAATATCTTTTTTACACATAACACATACAAAATGCACATTCAAATGTTAAAAAACATTTAGAATGTGCATTTTTTTTGCCCAAACACTTGCAAGTAATCGAAAAACCCGTACCTTTGCATCGTGTTTTTCATGGTATTAGATTTATTTTAAGGTTAGTAAAGATTGCTTGTCGCGATGATAAGCAATTTTTTTTACGCTTTGCCAAGTTACTTGGCAAAGCGTAATTTTATTTACCGCGCCTGCACCAGGTCAGGAATTCGTTTTTTAGTCTGATATTTTTATTATTTAACCAAGAAGAGTTATCTTTGCAAAAACTTTCAAACATGATAACAGAGGTAAACAATAAATTAAGCAAAAACGTAATTCTAGTAGACGCATCATACGTAGACAAGGTTGCATTCGACCTTACTGTCAATTTCGAACGTATGCTCATGCGACGCATTCCAAAGGCTGACCTGGCACATTGGCTCGACTGTATAGCTTTAGATGGTGGACTTCAACCTGGAGAAAATGACATCCAGGTCATATTCATATACAAGAAAGGCGTTAATGGCCTTAGCAACTTCACTCCATCTCAGTTTGGAAACGACATTCATTCAAAGGCTTTCAAGGACAACATAGGTGAATTTACCATGTATGCCTTCCCTGTTGAGGAAAATGTAACAACAACGGAGTTTTTCTTCCTCGACACTTTGGCACTAATCCTCGATAATGAAAACGTCGAAAATGTTATGGTACTCCCAGACATCGAGAAATACGGCGGTGAGGTACGCGGACAACTGAAGAAGAATAAAAACAAACAAGTGACGCTATTTGCCATGGAACCTCAAATGGGAACAGGCTTCAATCAGCAAATTCTGGGATATTCCCTCATGAGCGCACTCGGAATTAGCGGCGACGAACTATAAATTCACAAAATCAACACATACACCAATGGAAACCTTTTTACATCTTACAGAACAAATCAGCGGATACGTATGGGGATGGCCAATGATCATACTTCTACTTGGAACACACATCTTCCTAACCTTCCGTCTAAAATTCCCTCAAAGAAAGATATTTACAGCCATAAAGTTGTCCGTATCAAAAGATAAAAACTCTGGAGGCGATGTCAGCCAGTTTGCAGCCTTAGCAACGTCTTTAGCTGCCACAATAGGTACAGGAAACATCATAGGTGTTGCCACAGCCATCAGCCTGGGAGGCCCCGGAGCAGTTATGTGGTGCTGGCTAACAGGTGTTTTCGGCATTGCCACAAAATATAGCGAAGGTTTACTGGCAGTAAAATATAGAGTAACAACCTCCGATGGCAAGATGATAGGCGGACCAATGTACGCTTTGGAAAGAGGGCTTAACCTAAAATGGCTTGGCATACTTTTTTGCATTTTTGCATCTATAGCTGCCTTTGGTATTGGTAATACAGTACAAGCAAACGCCATAAGCGAGAACATGAGCCTCGTACTTTCTGACTTTGCCGATCCTACATACACAAAGATGTTCTGCGGATTCATTCTTGCCGCACTCGTAGGATTTGTCATTATTGGCGGAGTAAAAAACATAGCAAGATGGTGCACAGCCTTAGTGCCACTTATGGCATTACTCTACGTCTTAGGTTGCATATATATACTTTGCATAAACCATTCATATCTAGGCGAGGCCTTAACTCTAATCGTCAACGAAGCCTTCTCAACCAAAGCCGTTGCTGGTGGAACAGCCGGCACAGTATTCATGATAGCTGCACGCTACGGAATAGCACGCGGCTTGTTTTCAAATGAATCAGGCATGGGATCGGCACCAATCGTTGCTGCAGCAGCCCAAACACGCAATCCTGTACGACAAGCTTTAGTCTCTAGCACAGGAACATTTTGGGACACAGTAGTCATTTGCGCAATCACAGGACTCGTAATTACTACAAGTATAATTGCCAATCCCGACATTAGCAGAGAAGCTGGCGGCATGCTTACAAAAAAGGCTTTTGCGATGATTCCTTACGTAGGTACACCAATTCTCACATTCGGAATCATAACATTCTCCTTTAGCACCATATTAGGATGGAGCTATTACGGAGAAAGAGCCATGGAATACCTTTTTGGCAAAAATTCAATAGTGTTCTACAGAGTGGTTTACATCTTATTCGTATATGCTGGAGCCACCATGAGTCTCACACTCGTATGGAACCTTGCAGACATTATGAATGCCTTTATGGCAATTCCAAACCTTATATCCCTTCTACTACTTTCTGGAGTGGTAGCCAAAGAAACTCAACATTACCTTTGGAACAATAATCTCGAAGAAGAAACAGAATAAAAAACTATAAAGATGATTCAAGACCTATGTGTAATTATGCTTACAGCAGGCATCACAAGTTTGCTGTTTAAGTTGTTCAAGCAACCAGTAGTTCTAGGCTACATAGTAGCAGGACTACTCATCGGCCCTCATGTGCTCGGAGACTTCTGGATCACAAACGAGGAAAGCGTAAACACATGGGGTAACATCGGAGTTCTCTTCCTACTCTTCTCCCTCGGTTTGGAGTTTAGTATCAAGAAACTCATCCAAGTCGGAAATACTGCAATAATAGGAGCCGGCACAATAGTTATCGGCATGATGACCTCAGGCTTTATAGCCGGACGCTTAATGGGATGGAACCAGATAAGTTCGCTTTTCCTCGGCGGTATGCTATGTATGTCAAGTACTACGATTGTATTCAAAGCCATTGACGATGCCGGACTACGAAGCCATAAGTTCGCAAAAGTATGCTTCGGCATTCTCGTTGTAGAGGACCTTTTCGCCGTAATACTCATGGTCTTGCTTTCATCCATAGCCGTAAAGAATCAATTTGAAGGCGACGAGATGCTCTTCCAAATAGGCAAACTTGTAATCTACCTCTTCCTTTGGTTCATTATAGGTATCTATATCTTACCAAGTTTCCTCAAGCATTTCAGAAAGCACCTAAACGACGAGACCCTGACAATACTCTCTATTGGACTTTGCCTTGGCATGGTACTCTTAGCCGTAGAATCAGGTTTTAGCTCAGCCCTCGGAGCTTTCGTCATGGGATCTATACTTGCCGAGACAATAGAAGCTGAACGTATTGAGCATCTCATAGCACCAATAAAGAACATATTTGGCAGCATATTCTTTGTCTCTGTAGGTATAATGCTGGACCCAGAACTTCTTGTTAAATACTGGGCACCTATTGCCATAATCTCAGCCATAGTAATTGTGGGCCAGATAACATTCGGCAGCATCGGAACACTACTTTCGGGACAGTCTTTAAGAGTATCACTCCAAACCGGATTTTCATTAGTTCAAATTGGAGAGTTTGCATTTATCATCGCTGGCTTAGGACAAGAACTCGGAGTGACAGACTCAAGCCTCTACCCAATTGTAGTCGCCGTTTCCGTACTCACGACATTCCTGACCCCATATATAATGAATCTGGCTTACCCTACCCTTGACTTCATCAACAAACATCTAAGTAACAGGGCTAAGGAACAACTTGAAGCCAGGCAACAAGGCCACAAAAATACAAAAGGAAATCCACGCCTACAAAATGCAGCATCATCGGTCATGAAGTTTATAATCCGATCAGCATTCGTACGCTATATAATAACTCATTTTACGGAAAACCTCTATGCACGCGAAAACCTGGCAGAAGCCAGACGAGCAGTAAAGAGCATGGACAAAGAAGCGTTATTGGCATTCGATATACATATTTCTGAATTTGACATTCCAGAAAATTCTTGTTTCTGCGGAAAAAGACTTCGAGACCTAAACATCAGACAACTTGCCGGAGTGAGCGTGGTCAGCATCATGCGAGGCGAAATGAATATTATTGTTCCAGGAGGGGAACGACATGTCTACCCTCACGACAAACTTATCGTTGCCGGAACAGACCAAGAGATGGACCGCTTCACCAGACTACTTAATGGTAGCCTCATAAAAACAGAGACATCTGAACACAAGGCTTCCATTTCACTCGAACATATACATATCGGAGAAAAATCCGAACTTATCGGAAAGAGTATAAAAAACTCAAAAATAAGAGAACAAGCAGCCTGCATCGTCATGGGAATAGTAAGACCAGACGACAATATCTATATGAATCCTGACCCGGCTATGGAATTCAACAATGGAGACTTCATAATCGTTGCTGGCGAACAGGACAAAATCAAGCAGTTCAAAGAACAGCAAGCAGTATAATAATGTCAAATATCATCTATACACTCGGCTACAGAC
>JAILIJ010000174.1 GCA_024695315.1 Bacteroidaceae bacterium | reverse complement strand
ACTGATTAAAGATTTGAAAATTTAACTGTACATCATTAGAAAGCTTTTCCTGTTGTATTATATATGACTGCAATATAGCACCTCGATGCGAATCAACATATTCTGCATATAGCTTTTGAGAATGTTCATATTGAGCTTTTGCTTCATAATATAATTTTTGAATATAATCCAAATCCTTCCTCGCTTTTTGGGTTCTATAATCTGTGATATACTTCTGTAATCTACGCTGCAAAGTATCCGCCAATATAGCACTTGTCACAGCATCCTGATCTGTTGCTGAAATAGTAATCATATTGGTTTTTTTATCAACAATACATCTTATCCTTGAACGTATAATAATGCACATAGCATCCTGTTCCTTTGTCAAATAACGTGGGTCAACATCATTCAAATTCTTTTTCACCCCTTCATCTGAAAATAATGACTTTATTTTCTTTATTAACATTGTAAAAAAATCCAATGGGGACTTCTTAGAATCTTTAATAATATGCTCTAAATATAACTTATCCTTAGGATCTTTTGTTGTATGTACCTTTATATCAAAAAGAGTAACTATAAAATCTGATGAAGTAAATAAATCAGGATATATTTCAGGATAAATAGCATCTGAACTTCCTCCTGCGCCCATATTGATTCCTACCATTGATGCCAAACCTGACAACCCCTGAGATATATCAAGCCCAGAACTTGACTCAGGTGCCAAAACCACATTGGTAGTAAACTCCTTTGGTCTAGAAAAAGCAATTATTACTCCCAAAATACCTGATACCAAAATGGTTTTGAAAAGAAGATCTTTCCTTAAAAGCACCTTCTTTAACATTCCAATTATATCAAGTTCATTTGTTGTTTTTACTTTTTGTTCCATATAAATGAATTATATATATAGCGAAAGCATCCAAGCTCTCAACAATATCTTATTTGACAATAAAAACTCTTTTCTATTTTTCCAAAACCATAATAGCAAGAGCAAATTCTTTCTACAACCAACAGCTATATCATAGGCAGAAATATGTACGAACCATTTGTTAAGTCCGTCATTTAAGGTCTTATTTATCAACTTATCATTCTCATCCAAAGGACAATTATTCAAAAAATCTTTATACCATAGATAAGCTTGAGAATCAGCCTTAACTTTTAGTTTGACATTTGAAGAGGAACTTGTCAAAGTCCATCTACTCTCCCTATATAAAAAAACCACCTCATCAGTACTAACAACACCATGATCCTTTGAGGCTAAATATGCTGTTATATGATCAGAATGCCATGCAAGTGGAAAATTAACATAACCACTTATTTCAAGCAATCTATCTCGTTTTATCATGAGATTTCCAATAAAAAGACGATCCCCGATATAGTTATGCAAAATAAAACTGTAAACAGATTCATATTCTGGGTGCTTTTGTAAAATTGATGTTTTATGAGAAAACTCATCTATAATAGCTGTCCACCCATGGAAAACGTCAACATTAGGATATTTCTTGTGTAAGTCAACATACTTTTCCAAACATAAAGATGTGAGTACGTCATCATCCCCCATACATATTACAAAATCACCTGTTGCATATTTCAAACAATCATTCCAATTCTGCACCAAGTACTCTGCGCCATATCCTTTTTCCCTTTTACGATATAAAATCCTGTCATCATCAAATCTTTTCATTACAGAATCAATATCAAAAGGAGACCCATCATTTACGACAATTAGCTCCCAGCATTGATAAGTTTGTCTTAAGACACTTTCAACGCATTCCGCCAAATATGTTTCTTTGTAAGCAGGTATAATAATCGATATCTTAGGTTCTTTCATTATATCTTATATTAAACGTTGCCCATTCCATAGACTATACAAGAAGAACAATTATGCTAAGTTCTCTACCATCTCCATTGCACTCTCTATAACCTTGTGCATATCGTAGTACTTGTACTCTGCGAGACGACCGCCAAAGATGACATTCTTCTCCGCATAGGCAAGTGCCTTGTACTTGGCATATAGTTCGGAGTTGCGCTCGTCATTTACAGGGTAATATGGCTCGTCACCAGGTTGCCATTCTTTGCTAAACTCTTTGGAAATGACGGTGTCTGGTTGATTACCAAACTCAAAATGTTTATGTTCTATGATTCGAGTAAACGGAGTCTCAGAATCGGTGTAATTAACCACGGCATTACCTTGATAATTACTAACCCCTTCGAGCAGTTCTGTCTCGAATGACACAGTACGATACTGAAGATGTCCGAACTTGTAATCGTAGTAACGGTCAATCTCGCCCGTATATATCACTTTATCAGCAAGGGCATCAAGCTCTGCTTTGTGTTCAAAGTAATCAGTAGAAAGGCGCACCTCGCAATCGCCGATCATAGCCTCAACGAGTTTCGTATACCCACCTTCAGGAATGCCCTGGTACTTATCATTAAAATAGTTATTATCAAAAATAAGTCGAACGGGAAGACGCTTTATAATAAAGGCTGGTAGTTCAGTACACTTTCTACCCCATTGCTTTTCTGTATAATTCTTTATAAGTTTCTCATATATATCCCTTCCGACCAGCATCAGGGCTTGTTCTTCAAGATTTGTTGGCTCACAAGGCAAACCAAGTTTTTCACACTTAGCCTTTAGCTTCTCCACCTCTTCAGCCTTCTGCTCTGCAATCTTGGCCTCTGCTTCTGCAGGTGTTTTTACACCCCACATCTGGTAGAAGGTATTCATATTGAATGGGAGGTTATAAAGTTCTCCCTTATAATTAGCAACAGGAGAATTGGTGTATCTGTTAAACTCTACAAAAGAATTGACGAAATCCCAAACCTTCTTGTTACTAGTATGGAAAATATGTGCTCCATATTTGTGCACATTTATGCCACGTATGTCTTCCGTATAGACATTTCCTCCTATATGGGGACGTTTATCGATAAGCAGACACTTTTTGCCTTTCTTTGAAAGAAGATATGCAGCAACCGCCCCATATAATCCCGTTCCTACAATAAGATAATCATACTGTTTCATGATTCATCATTTTACTTGAGAAGATTAGCAATTGTAATGAGCATAGTTGCGATAGATGCTGCAGATGTTCCCATTGCTGAGTATTCCGCAGTTGTCATCTTATGCTTGTTCTTCTTTGAAGGTACAACAATCTGACATCCTGGCTGAATATCCTTACTACTGTTGATTAGCTTAACCGAACCATTCATGTAGATAGCATAAACGCGGCTCTTACGAGCGTTGTCGCCATATCCACCAGCACGATTAATATAGTATTTAATAGATTTACCCTTAATATAGTTCAGCGTATTAGGGTACATCACATCTCCACTAACCTTAACGGTATTTGAGAATTGAGGAATTATAATATGGTCACCATCACGGAGTACAATATCATCATCTCCCCCTGGCTCAGCCATAGCCGCCTCGAGGTCAATAGCAACAGGATAAACGTTACCGATATCAAGTTTCATCTGCAAAAGTGTATCAGCACGAGCTATATCAAAATTCTTATTATCCGACTGCATGGCCTCCTCATAAAGTGCAATCTGAGAAGTACGCAAAGTAGCCTCTACCTGCTTCTTCTCTTCATCTGTCATAGTACGTTCCAAACGTGCTCCCTTTAAATATGCAAGAGAACTTGGTCCTCCTGCGGCATTTACGAGGTCTGACAATTTATAGCTATTAGAAGTCATGGAATATTCGCCCTCGAAATTGATTGATCCAGAGATCTTCACATTACGTTGCTCAACATACGTAGGATTTCTACGTACCACAACCTCATCGTATGGCTGAAGTACAAAACCTGGTTTACCGTCAACAACAAATCCATCTTTGAGAGCAAAGCTAAAGGTCTCGACCTTGCCATTATCATCTTGTAAAGCATTTGGATTATGGCTACGGCGATAGACATCGACCTTAACTGTAGATGCTGCATCCGTAAGACCACCAGCTTGAATCACAAGGTCCTCGATAGACGTATTATCTGCGTACACATAAGTTCCTGGATAATTAACCTCTCCATTAATCTTAAATGTACGGTCACCAAGCATGTCAAGTTTGCTTGGAATAAACAGCACATCATTCTTACGCAGAGGGATATCCGCTACAGAACCATTCATAATACCATTAATGTCGACAGATAGAACTTCAAGCGACTTATCATCTTTCTCTCTGTGCATAACAGCACGGCTTGTGAAAGCGTCCTCACGAAGTCCCTCAGCAGCCTTCACAAGCTGTCTGACGGTAGATATATTACCATCAATCTGGAACATACCAGCATGGAACACCGCACCACGAATCTCCGCCATATTTGAATAGCGAGGAATGATGCTATCTATATATATGGAATCCCCATCGTGCAACTTGAAATCACTCCATTCAAACTCGCCAAGAGTATGAATTGAATACTCCGCACCAGTCTTTCTGACAAGGCGAATACTCTTTCTATATGAATCGCCACGGAATCCTCCTGCATACTCAAGAAGAGTCTTGACGCTTTCTGACGTTTTTACCTCATAGAACATCGGACGCTTAATCTTACCACGTACCTCAACCAAGGCATCGTATGTCCCCACAACAATCACATCGTTGTCCTCAAGATGAATATCTCCTTTTGAACTACCCTTTATAAGATAGTCATATACGTCAATTTTAGACACCTGACGTCCGCCACGGTAAACTTTGATATTTCGTAAAGTACCGATTTCTGATATTCCACCAGCTGTATATAAGGCATTAAATGCCGTTGACAAAGAACTTAGGGTATATGTACCTGGCACATTTACCTCTCCGACAACTTGAACCTGGATGGAACGTGTATTTCCTACCGTAAGTACTATATTTGAACCTTCATAGAATCTACCAACGGCAGATTTTAAGTAAGTATTGGCTTCACTAACCGTCATTCCGCCAATTTTTAATGGACCTACGCCCTCAACGGTTATCGTACCATCTGGCGAAATCTCCCCATCTATTGTCTGCTGAGCAGCTCCCCATATATCTATTATGACATTATCACCCGCCCCAAGTCTATAATTGGCAGGAGTAGCAATATTCATATCAGGCTGGAACGACAGGTTCTCATTATTAAAGATATTATGACCAAAAATAGCTTTTTGGTCATCATTAAAATAATTCTTATAATAAATTAGAGAATCAATATCCATGAAACCTATCTCATCACTCAATTCATTTTCTGCCTCCTTACGTTCCTTCGAATTGGCATACTTTCCGCGTTGAGAACGATACTGGCTCTGCTTCATATAATTGTTGCGCATCTGACTCTCCTCGCCATCCTTCTGAAATTTCTGACGACTACGAGAAGCGTTTGTCTTCTTTCCTGTCAAATCTGAAGCGCCAAGATTATTATGCTCAGCATCATACTTCTTCTTGATACGGCGTAACTGTTCTGTAGTTACTCCTTTCTGAAGAAGTTTGGAAACAATCTGCTGCTGGCCCTGTCCTGCTTCCTGCTGTTGCTTGACAAATTTCACCACCTGATCGTCAGTCATAGACTGAGCAAAGACCAACTCGGGCAAGAATGCCAATGTTAATATGAAAAGAAGTTTCTTTATCATGTATTCTATAAAATATTATATACTAAAGATTGTCTTAAAAATTATGCACAAGTCCATCCACAAAGTACGAGTGCGCAGATATTCAAGATCCATATCAAGACGTCGAAGCATCTTTTCCATGGTGTCCGTATACCCGTTGTTTATTGTTGCCAAAGAGGTTACTCCAGGACGAGTAGTAAAAAGAAGTGCATAGTCCGCATTCTCTTTCATTATCTTATCAATAAAATATTTTCTCTCCGGACGATATCCGACAAAAGACATATCACCAATAAACACATTCCAGAGCTGTGGGAGCTCATCAATATGATGGGCTCTAAGCACACGACCAAGTGGGGTTAGTCGTGAATCATTATCACATTCCAACTGAGGGACACCATCCTTTTCTGCATCTAAAACCATAGTTCTAAACTTAAATATCCGGAAAGGTTTCCCACCCTTACCTATTCTTTCTTGACTATAGATTGCTGGACCTCGGTTGAATGCCTTCTGAAGAACATATAGGACAAGAAATAAAGGGGAAAGCGCAAGCATCAGGACCAAAGATCCGATTATATCTCCAAATCGTTTCATGGCCCTCTCCACACTATTCATACGATCAATTTCACAAATTTGCTCGTTCGATCTCATTGCCAACGTTAACTCGTTCATACTTTATAATAACGTAGTTGTTAATTTTTTATTGCACATTTAGCAACAAAATTCATTTTTGTTTAGTTAAAAGACATGCAAAGATAGTAATTTTTCTGTAAGCAAACCACCATTATTGTAAAAAATATCATATTAGAGCTTTTTTGACTTTTCATACAAAAAATAGTTTTTTTGTCACGAAGGACTTACGAAGGGAATACGAAGGGGAAACGAAGGATTAAAATCTTACTTTTCGTAAAAAACTAATTGAAATGTCAATCTTGACAATCTAAAGAGTATTGAGAACATCTTATTTACATAAAAATGACTGAGAAGTAGAAGTTCCCAGTTTCTTCGACAACCTATTAGTAGCGTTCTTCAATTTTTTCTGTTTACTCCATTCCATTACTTCGTCTATTTTACAACAAACTTTCAACTGCAAATTTACAAAAGATTGATAAAAAGCCGCATTTACTATGTAAAAAAGAGATTTTCTGTAAACTATTTAGCAATAAAAGAAACGCTAAGTAAGCAAAATGTTTACCTTTGCACCCGCAAAATCCTACAACAGCACTTACTAAAAATTTTAATAAGAAGGTAAGGGGAAACTAAAGGAGAGTCTAAAGGGCATATTAGTATATACACAAAATGATATTAGATACTACGACCGTCCGTTTATCTCCATAGTTTACTACAAATTAACTACGTCCAAAACATAAACCATATAACCATTAAAACCTCGTATGCATTACACAGGGGAATTATTATCACTCTTGGTTGCAGTCTCATGGACTATAACAGCCATACTCAGCGAGTACGCAAGCAAAAGAATGGGAAGCGTCGTACTCAACACTTACAGAATGATCATAGCCATCATTTTCTCATTCATTCTTTTTTCAGTCTTTCTCGGATCGCCACTTCCAGCTAAGGGTAACCTACAAGCCTACTCATGGATGATGCTTTCCGGATTTGTTGGCTACCTGATTTGCGACTACTGCCTCATGAAATGTTACACCATAATCGGTTCACGTTATGGACAGCTATTCATGACCCTGGCACCACTGTCAGCAGCCATAACAGCATGGATAACATTAGGACAAGAACTGACAAATAATAACATCCTTGCCATGGTTGTTACTCTTGTCGGTATCTGCATCTCCATTCTCGGACGTGGAGAGAAACATAAGATAGCCGTAAAACTACCACTTAATGGAGTGCTATATGCCGTTGCTGCAGGTATAACGCAAGGACTGGGCTTAGTCATAAGCAAAATTGGCATGAACTACTACGAACAAGATATACCATCAGAAATAATGACCGACATGCCATGGATGCTACCTTTCTGTGCCAACTTCTTTAGATGTATCGCAGGACTAATGGGATTCAGCTTATTACTTCTAATACGTCGAAAAGGTAAGTCTTTTGTTAGAAGTGGTAAAGACAAAAAGGCTTTATCAGCCACTATCAGCACAACCATCTTCGGACCTTTCGGAGGTGTGGCCCTGTCACTCCTTGCTCTCCAATACACTTCTGCAGGTATAGCAAGTACTATCATGGCTGTAACGCCAATATTCATACTGCCAGCCACATATTTCATCTTCCACCAACAAGTCACATGGAAAAGCCTCATTGGAGCCATTGTATCTGTTTTGGGAGTAAGTCTATTCTTCCTCCTATAATAGACTTTACTTGCACA
>JAILIJ010000191.1 GCA_024695315.1 Bacteroidaceae bacterium | reverse complement strand
GGTTGGGAAGTTATCGAAATCGTAGGTAACGATGCAGCTCAGATTCGTACAGCTCTCGATGCTGCTAAGAAGGTTCAGGGCAAGCCAACTCTCATTATCGGTAAGTGTATCATGGGTAAGGGCGCACTCAAGGAGGATGGTTCTTCTTATGAGGCTAACTGTAAGACTCACGGAGCTCCACTCGGTGGCGAAGCTTACAAGAATACAATCAAGAATCTCGGTGGCGACCCTGAGAACCCATTCGTAATTTTTGACGATGTAAAGGAACTCTATGCTAACCGCGCTAAGGAACTTGAGACAATCGTTGCTGCACGCTATGCTGAGGAAAAGGCTTGGGCTGACGCTAATGCTGATAAGGCTGCACAGCTCAATGACTGGTTCGCTGGTAAGGCTCCAAAGATTGACTGGAGCAAGTGTGTTCAGAAGGACAACGACGCTACTCGTTCTGCATCTGCTGCATGTCTTTCTATTCTTGCAGAACAGGTACCTAATATGATTGTAGCTTCTGCTGACCTCTCTAACTCAGATAAGACAGACGGATTCCTCAAGAAGACTCACGCTCTTAAGGCTGGCGACTTCTCAGGTGCCTTCTTCCAGGCTGGTGTAGCTGAGCTTACTATGGCATGCTGCTGCATCGGTATGGCTCTTCATGGCGGTGTCATCCCAGCTTGTGGTACATTCTTCGTATTCTCAGACTATATGAAGCCTGCAGTTCGTATGGCTGCTCTCATGGAGCTTCCAGTTAAGTTCATTTGGACTCACGACGCATTCCGTGTTGGTGAGGACGGCCCAACTCACGAGCCTGTTGAGCAGGAAGCTCAGATTCGTCTCATGGAGAAGCTTAAGAATCACAGCGGAAAGCCATCTACACTTGTACTTCGTCCAGCTGATGCTAAGGAAACAACTGAGGCTTGGAAACTTGCTATGGAGAATATGTCAACTCCAACAGCTCTTATCCTTTCTCGCCAGAACATCAACAACCTTCCTGCAGGCAACGACTACAGTCAGGCTGCTAAGGGTGGATATGTTGTAGCTGGTTCTGATGAGAACCCAGACGTTATCCTCGTAGCAACAGGATCAGAGGTTTCTACTCTTGTAGCTGGTGCTGAACTTATCCGTAAGGATGGCAAGAAAGTACGTATCGTATCTGTTCCATCTGAGGGACTCTTCCGTCAGCAGTCTAAAGAATACCAGCAGAGTGTTCTCCCACAGGGCGTTAAGAAGTTTGGTATGACTGCAGGTCTTCCTGTAAACCTTCTCGGTCTTGTACCAGAGGCAGAAGGCTCAATTTGGGGACTCGAGTCATTCGGATTCTCAGCTCCTTACAAGGTACTCGATGAGAAACTTGGTTATACAGCTGAGAACGTTTACGCTCAGGTAAAAAAGCTTTTTGCTTAAGCCGCCTGTAAATGTAAGTATAATATAATTGTAGTTCTAGATTTTCTAGTGTATCTGGAATTTCTAGAACTACCCTTTTTATTTATAAAATATGGAAACAAAAGTAGTTGGTATTGCAAGTGATCACGCTGCATTCCCATTAAAGCAGTTCGTAAAGAAGTATCTTGAGGAAAAAGGTATGGAATATAAGGACTATGGCACATATACAGAGGAATCTTGTAACTATGCAACTTTTGGACATGCACTTGCTGAAGGTATCGAAAAAGGCGAAGTGTATCCTGGTATTGCCATGTGCGGATCGGGCGAAGGAATTTCTATGACACTCAATAAGCATCAGTCTATACGTGCTGGTCTTGTTTGGCAACCAGAGATTGCTCATCTTATTCGCGAGCATAACAATGCAAATGTTATTGTTTTTCCTGGTCGCTTCATTTCTGAAAATGTATGCCGTCAATGTCTTGACGAATTCTTCGCTACAGAATTTGCAGGTGGACGTCACCAGAAGCGTATCGAAGACATTCCTTGTAAATAATTCTTTCTAATGATAGGAGTTTAAAGAGGAGCTTCGTTTTTATCTCCTCCGTAACTCCTTATTTGCTTATCCAAAAGTTAAATGAACAACATACCAAATCCTTGTTATGTTATTGAGGAGAGTTTACTACGACGTAATCTCCAACTAATTCGAAATGTTGCAGAACAGGCTAATGTAGAGATAATACTTGCTTTTAAGGCTTTTGCTTTATGGAAAGCATTTCCTATATTCCGTGAATACATAACTCATACAACAGCCAGTTCACTCTATGAAGCGCGTCTTGCATTTGAAGAGTTTGGCAGTCCTGCACATACTTATTCTCCTGCTTACACAGAGGAAGAAATAGATGATATTGTACGATGCAGTTCACATCTTACTTTCAACTCACTAAGCCAGTTAGAACGTTTTATAGACCGTGCTGCAAAAAAAGTATCATGTGGTCTACGCGTTAATCCTGAGTATTCTGAAATAGAGACCGAGTTATATAATCCTTGTGCACCAGGTTCACGTTTTGGAGTTCTTCGTAGTGATCTTGATGCCTATCTTGCCTCAAAAGATAAAAAGCTATCAGATATAGGGATTGAAGGTTTTCATATTCATTGTCATTGTGAAAATGGCTCAGATGTGTTTGAACGTACTCTTATGCATATAGAGGAAAAGTTTGGAGACCTTCTTCCACAACTAAAATGGATAAATTTTGGTGGTGGTCATTTAATGACGCGTAAGGATTATGATGTTCAGTTACTAATTGACACTCTCAATTCTTTCCATCAGCGCTACCCTAATCTTCGTGTTATTATGGAACCAGGTTCTGCTTTTGCTTGGCAGACAGGACCTCTATATGCTAAGGTTGTAGATGTGGTAGAAAATTCAGGAATAAAGACAGCCATACTTAATGTTAGCTTTACTTGTCACATGCCTGATTGTCTTGAAATGCCCTACCACCCTGTTGTTCGTGGTGCTGAGACTTTAGATGATGAAAATATTCCTAGTGAAATTGCTACTTCTGAACGTGTATACCGTCTTGGAGGAAATAGTTGTCTTTCTGGCGATTTTATGGGATATTGGCGTTTTGATCATGAACTAAAAATCGGCGAAGAGATAATCTTTGAGGATATGATTCATTATACCACTGTAAAAACTAACATGTTTAATGGTATAGGACATCCTTCTATTGGTATGCTTCATATAGATGGTTCTTTTGAACTTTACCGCAAATATAATTACGAAGATTATCGTGATCGTATGGACTAAAGAAATTATTTATTATACTTATTAGATCCATTGATTTCAGCGTTTCTGCATTTCTTTTGTGATATAAGTTTTTTCTATTCTATAGTAGAATTGAAACTACTGTTCCTATAATGAAATGTTGAAACGCTGAAATTTTTACGTTTTTTGCGTCTATTACTATTCAGATATGTTCCAAAGTCAAAGACAAAACAAAGTAGACTCTGCTAATGTACAAAAAAGAATGGAAATTTTGCTTAAAATCTTATTTTTAATCCTGTTATAAGAATACCTTGACCTCCGTACCCTGCCTCTACAAATCCTCTCGCCAATTCTCCTCCCCATTCAAAACCAATTGCAGATGCTTGGAAAGCAAACTTGACACTACTTTCATTTCCACAGGCAAAAATTAGATTGTCATTTCCGTTAGTGTCTTCTTCATCGTAACACGCCCATGCCAAACCTACTGATACTCGACTATATACGCCGATGTTATTAGTATTATACCAATAAGTTCTAAACGTTGGCATTAAATAAATATTATGCTCCTTTATTTTAGCAATTTTGCCATAAGTCTTTTTATCAGAAAAATCATCAGTCTTTAAGAATCCAATACCAGCTTGTAAACCTACACCAAATTTCTTATTAATATTTCTGATGTACATAATATTTACAGAAGTCTGCATCTTATCACCAAATTTTTTATTCGATGGAATCGATACATTTGATCTAAATTGTTTATATGCAGCACAATTATCCATATGTCTTGTATATTGAGTAATACCCAATCCCAAATCAATAGTTATTTCATTATTTGGCATTACATCAACGTTTTGTGCATCTATTGATGAGAAAAAAGATGTACAAATAAATAATATGGCAACAACAAACTTACGTTTAATTTTCATAAATAAATGATAATTAGGCTATAATTAATATCTAATCAAAGTATTGATTAAAAAAATGTTCTCTTAATGTAATTCTATGCAAAAATACGAATTAAAACATGTAACACAAAATTTATATTGTCATATTTATCTTAAAATTTATTCTCAATAATAGAAGTTCCGACATTTTCTTAATATACGATTTATTTTTCAACGAAAAAAAAGAATATATGTTTATAGTCCATAAATGTGTATTAAATAATATGACATAAAAAAA
>JAILIJ010000137.1 GCA_024695315.1 Bacteroidaceae bacterium | reverse complement strand
GTGATGAGGTATTTAATGCTGGATAATTCTTTCATTCGAGCGCAATTTTATTCGTAAAGTTTAGCAAGAATAGTTCTATTATTCACGAGAAATTTTCAAAATCATTCAATGGTACGGTTGTACCACTCAATGGTATGACTGTACCATTCAATGATACGACTGTACCATTGAATGATTTTAAGGATTGTTTCTCAATAGGCACAGAATTACCCAGTAGGAAAAAATAAATTCTTCTGCTTTAATGAATAAAATGTTCTGCATAAATGTGTGCTAAAGAGACAAAGTTTTAGCGAACATAATATAAAAGAATAAACAAGACTTTTTCATTATTTTTGCACATTTCGTTTTTGCAAATAAATAACGCTAATTAAATGTATATTAAACGACCATTTAACGCGCGTTAAATTAGCGTTACCCCATTAATTCTATAGTAAGCAAATTGGAGGAAATACATCTTGTTCAGTCCAACAAAAAACAAAATGTTTCATTCCTTGCAAAATATGGGTCATTATGTCAGTTCGTGTCCCCTTCGTATTACCTTCGTTTCACCTTCGTGTGTCCTTCGTAATTATTTCGTGTCTCCACAACTAACAAAAAGAAAGTGGATTTAGAAAGGTATGCTGACAAATTGCTAATTTTCCAATAATTCGACAACAATTATTAGGAAACATCAAATATAGAATTTCCCTCATGAATGAGATAAATCTTCTATTTTGATAAATAAAAGAATGATTACTAAAGTGTGTTCTTTTCCATCTTCTTAATGCGGAATATATAATTGGATTAAGAAAGCGGAAAATATCAGACTTCAGTTGAAAACCTAGTCCATAAAATTATACAGGTGATGCTATTACACGCACATCTGCCTCGGCAGGAAAAGAACTATAGGAAAACCTTCCATGAGGCTAATGCGCTATATCTGTCAGCCATCATGCTTGAAAATGTATGATAATAATCAAAAACAAATCCTACCGCGTAATTCTTCTTTTCCAACACATCATAAGTAAAACCAGCTCCAATTTCAAAACGTGTCTGACCAGGAACCTTCAAAAATGCTGATGTTTGCAGATTATCGGACGCATCATAAGAATAACTATCAAAAGTTAGCTCCTGAGTGTTTCGGACACCTGCCAAAACCTTGCCTCCTAATCTCTTTTTTACATTATAAGGAATACTGAAATTACCAGCCAGGTCAAAGTGGTAAATTGACATGCTTCGCCCCATAAACATTGGCATACCGCCACCGCCTACTGGAGACGCATCTACCTTGGCATGAGCCGAAGACATTCTCACCATTGCCTCCAACGAAAAAAACTCGTTGAAGAACAAACTGGCATCTGCACCAACCGTATATGAAGCACCAGTCTTCACAGTCACATCTCCATCATAGTCCGTTAGCAATGTCAAATCATCCACATTGATTGTCTTAGCTCCAGACTCCGTACCCATAAGAAACCTAAAGCCCGAGGGACAGCTGTTCTGTCTTGCCAAACGTATCAAGTCCCGACTTGTCAAGTCTGGTGTATATATTTCATCAGAACCCAAAATCCTATCGGTAAGATAATAAGCAAAATTAGCTGATAAAATACCTATGCCAGCCCCTAAAAAAGTGTCATGTATCCAATGATTATTATGTCTCATCCTCAAAAACTGAGTTGCACTTGCACATCCATAACTTCCTACCGTTACCCATGGACTTATATATCCATACTCCCTACTCAGTATTGAAGCGCTCATGTATGCCAAAGAAGTATGACCAGATGGTAATGAGCAGTCATCGACGCCATTAGGACGAGTTTCCTCGGCAACTGTCTTCAAGCCTTTCACAAGTCCCACATGAAAAGCTAAGGCCATACTATTAGCTAAGGCCATACGTTTGAAGCTACTACGACTCTTCACTCCAGACGCCTTCAACAGCCAGTTAGCAGCCAAGGGAGTTAATGCAACGGCATAGTCCTCCTTACCAAAATCTCTTTCCGGAAACAGTCCTGGACGATCACGAAAATCTTTCTGCGAGAAAGTTAATATAAGCCCCTTAATCATAGGTCGAGTCCAATCATATTGAAAAGATTTCTCTTCGTCCAAACAATCTATCTTATAACGAATTTTCATCATATCCAGATTTTGATTCAATTCTTTCTGACGAAGAAGTTCCTCAAGTCCACTATAATAAGCTGTGTCAATCGCTTTCTGAGCCAAGCAAGAAAACGCATTACAGATTAAAAGAAAGAAAAATAAATTGGCACGTAATATAATTTTATTCATTCTGATTTTCGTTTTACATACAAAGATAGCATAGATTTAAGAAATAGAAATAAAGAAATAAGCTTTTAATAAAAAAATAACTACATTTGCATAAATAAATGACTTAATTATGAAAAAAAAGATAATAACACTCTTTGCAACTATAATCTTTTGTGCACAATATGCTTCTGCACAAAATATGCGCGAACTGATTAAAACAATGCCAGACAGCATAATTCCTTTACTGTCAAAAAATAATAAACTTGATTTCATGGATTATCTCGATAGCAAAATGAAAGCAGAGATAACAAATAAGCTTGGGGGCAAAAGTGAGATGACCGTCATCACCGAAGACTATACCTTCATTAAAACAACTACAAATAGCACTATTGAAATCAAACTTCTACCTTTTGGCGATGAAAAAATCATAGCACTTGTACAGTCCGTATCCTTAGATTCCATTCATACGGATAGTCAAATTGAATTCTTTTCTACATCATGGAAATCCATTCCTAAATCATCATACATAAACTTTCATGATGACGAGAATTTCTGTGCCATGCACCTTGATTCAACAAATACGGACTTGAACATTTCTTTTACCAACCCTCTACAACTGGACAAGGATGCCAAAGACCGAACTCCAGCAGTTATGAAATGGACTGGTACAAAATACAATGAACAATAATCGTTGAACTCACATAAAACAAAAAAAGCAACCTCAATCGAGGTTGCTTTTTTATGCTGAAGAAATATCTTCAATTACTTCTTCTTAGTTGCAGCGTAACGGCTCATGAACTTATCAACGCGACCTGCTGTGTCGACGAGCTTAGCCTTACCTGTGTAGAATGGGTGTGAAGTTGAAGAAATTTCAATCTTTACAACTGGATACTCCTGACCTTCGAAGATGTCTGTCTCTGAAGTCTTTGCAGTAGAGCGAGAAAGGAACATATCGCCGTTTGACATATCCTTGAAGATAACTGTGCGATAGTTCTCTGGGTGAATACCTTGCTTCATTTTTTTATTGTTTTTATACAGTTCAATATTTATTGCTGGTAACAATAAGTTAATTATCTCATCGAAAACAGTTAGTAACTGATTTCAGCGTGCAAAAGTACGAGTTTTTATTTTCCCAACAAAATTTTTTATCTAATTTCTTACAGACAATCATAATATTTAACGTCTTTCATTCCAAAATATCGCATATATTGAGTCGCTGTGCCAAATATCAATACTTTACGCCCTAACATATCGGGATTCTCACGCAAATTAATTGCGTCACGAACAGCAGAAAACGAAGATGATGATGATAATTGCACAGGAATGCAGCGGCGATAATCTGATTCGTCTGGGCTATCGGCCAAAACTATATTTGTAGCAACATTACCCGTGCCAAAAATAGTCTTTGAAATTGATCTGCCACTTATATATCCTACTATATATCCTGTCGTCCATATATCATATATAGAACTCACATCTCCTTCCAATAAACTTCGATATACAATTCCGCCAGTAAAAGCATAAACAGTGAAAGGCTCTTCGTAACTTCCTTTACCAGAACGAACAACTGATTGAGCGGAATCGTACTCTAAGGAGTCCATGACAAGACCACTCTCAACATCTATTGAATACCAATATCCCCACAGAGTGTCAAATAACAACTCATCATCACACTCATCACCTTCGCCATCATTCTCTTTCTCTTCTTCATCCTGAGAAGAAACAGTAGACGAAGGCAATTCAACCCTTTCACATCCTACGAGACAAACAAAAGACATGAAAATTAGAATTAGAATGTAAGGTAAACTTTTCATCTTTCATAAAAATATACACAAAGGAACGAAAAAAATCAATAAAAAGCAATTTGGCATTAAAAAATAACTCACACAGGGAATAAAAACAAAAAATAACACTAACTTTGCAACATCAAAGCAAAATATTGCGGTAAAAAGATTTTTATATCACAAATATAATTAGTAAAAATTATGGTAAATTACAAAGATCTTGGTCTCGTAAATACACGCGAGATGTTCAAGAGAGCTGTTGCTGGTGGATACGCTATCCCAGCTTTCAACTTCAACACAATGGAGCAGATGCAGGCTATCGTTATGGCTGCTGTTGAAAGCTGGGATAGCGTATCCACCAGCAACAGCTCTCTTGAACATCTCGCGTGTATTTACGAGACCAAGATCTTTGT
>JAILIJ010000125.1 GCA_024695315.1 Bacteroidaceae bacterium | reverse complement strand
TAGAAACTACATTCAGCGATTACTATCCTAACACTGGTGTAATTCTTTACGGAGAAGGAGTCAAGACTATTATATTACCTAATAACACACCAGAAGATCAATTATTACCAATTGACACATACTTAGTGGGAACAGCATCTGGATCTATCAACATTGAATCGCTCCCTAAGCAGGATAATAATAGCAATAACCTCATTTACTATGTTTTCAAGGACGATGCATTCGTAAAAGCCACATCAGGTACTGTTGAAGCAAACTCATGCTACCTCGTACTTACTGAAGGTGTCCAATACCCACTACCAGACATGATTAAGATTCAGGTAGAGGAGGATCCTGATGCCATTATAAATGTAATGCCAGACAAGAATATTAATTTTATTGGCATTTACACTATCAACGGCCAGAAAGTAGGAGTTCCTATTAAGGGCCTCAACATCATTAACGGCAAAAGGTTCTTATAAAATAACATAAACATAGTGATGGTGGAATAACATTGATATTTATTGTTTCACCATCACTTTTTCCTATAAAATACAAATAAAAGTATGAATAGATTATTCTCAAAAATACTTATATTTTCAATATGGATATGCTGTACTGAATTATCTGCACAGCAAGACAATTTCTGCATACGTGGAAAAATGTCCGGTTTGAAAAAAGGTGTTACAATATCCATCCTTACAGCCGAGCATAAAGATCCAAACTCATTTGATGACTCAGAAATAGCCACAACAACAGTAAAGAAAAATGGAGAATTTTTTATTAGTGGTTATGTCGATCATCCCCAAAAGGTCACTTTAATCACAAACAACCTTGACATGCTTGGAGACAAGGCTGCAAAGAATAACTATAAACAAGTACATTGGACTTATACAACTATGTGGCTGGAGCCTGCAGAATACGTTATAAAGACACCTAAATACTCGCTACTTACAGATGCTCCACTTACAAAAGATTGCATCATTGAAGGAGGACAAGCGCAGAAGGACTTCAATGACCTTAATAGTGCAAAAATAAAACATGGCATTACTGAATTTGAGCCAAATATTGATACCCTTGCAAAAATAGAATTGGACTTCATAACAAATCATCCAACTTCACCTGTGGCTATTAATTTGGCATGCGAAAAACTTACCAATGGATATAACCTTTCTGTAGAACAAATTGACATTCTCGGCAAAACAATCAAGGATTGTCCAAGCGACAAGCAACGATACAATAATTTTGTACATCGTCTAGAAGCCGCACGTCTTACCGCAAATGGTAACCCTATTGTTGACCTCGATATGATAACACCCATGGGTGAAAGATGTCAATTAGCTGATATTGTGAAAAAATATGAGGGTAAATATCTCCTAATTGATTTTTGGGCTTCATGGTGTGGAATATGTCGTGCAGGAACACCAAAACTCAAGGAATATTATAGCAAATATCCACACGAATGGTTAGAAATAATATCTGTTTCTGCCGATGAGAATTCTGATGCATGGCACAACGCCATGCAGAAAGATCAAATGCCATGGACACAGTATTGTCTTACTTCACAAGGTATGAAGGACTTGATGGAAAAATATCAAATTATTGGTGTTCCTTACTATCTCTTACTTTCTCCCGATGGAAAAGTTATTGCCAATCCTTCAGGAGTGGATATAATTGAATCTTATCTTGAGAAACTGAAATAAAATTCGTAGAATATACTAAATCAGATTTTCATTTTAAAGTTACATCTAAAAAGAGGAAAATGAAGGATTTTGCAGCAATAGATTTTGAAACGGCTAATACCGTACGTACCTCCGTATGTTCCGTGGGAATCGTCGTAGTTCGTAATGGGCAGATAACAGACACATTTTACTCTCTTATCCAACCTGAGCCTAACTATTATAACTACAGATGTTCTCAGGTACATGGACTGTGTCACAAAGATACTGATGACGCACCCGTTTTCCCTAAAGTATGGGCACAAATCGAGCCTTTAATCAAAGGTCTCCCCCTCGTTGCTCACAATAGGCCTTTTGATGAAAGCTGCTTAAAGGCCGTATTTAGAATCTACCAAATGGACTATCCGGACTATGACTTTTACGATACGCTATGCGTTGCAAGACGAAAATTCCCATATTTAGAAAATCACAAATTAGATACTGTAGCTGCTGAATGTGGATACGATTTAAAAAGACACCACCATGCTCTCGCTGATGCAGAAGCATGCGCATGGATTGCACGCGAGATTTTATAGTCTTCACATATCCAAAACTAATAGACATTTTGTAATATAAAATGATATTTTGATGTGTTGTTGTCGTACACACATGTATTTTTACAAGCATTTTCACTTGACAAAATAGCAAAATCGTTAATAATTATCAACAAAAGAAAGAAAAATAGAATTTTCCTTTAAAAATAGTTGGAACGATTAAAATATAGTCACTAACTTTGCTGCGAATTAAAGGATAAGGGGTATTAAAAAGATGCCCAAGGATAATAAATAATTAACAAAGTATGGGACAGATTAACAGAACAAGAAGGTCCCATAGGTAAAAAGATTTTTAGGTTATGAGAAAGTCAATTATGTTCGCATGCGCAATGCTTATGGC
This sequence comes from Bacteroidaceae bacterium, assembly GCA_024695315.1. GTDB lineage: Bacteria > Bacteroidota > Bacteroidia > Bacteroidales > Bacteroidaceae > Minthosoma. The sequence continues at coordinate 13,704 of JAILIJ010000125.1, read as the reverse complement.
TATTGCAGCAAATGCAAATTCCGAGACAAAGAATTCTAAGGAAACAAAGACAACAACTTACACAATCGCAGAAACAAAGTTCGACAAGAATGGTAATGTCAACGTTGTAAATGTTGATGCTTACGAAGTAGCTCAGATTGATGTTCCTGCACGTGTACGTATTATCAAAGGTAACAACTATGGTGTAAATGTAGTTGCTCTTGACAAGCAGGCAGAAAAGTCTATCCGTTACACAGTAAAGAATGGTATTCTCCGTTTCTATTCAAGATCAGCTGAAGTTCTCGATAACAATTCTGTTGTCATCAACCTCGTTGTTCCTGCAACTCCAGAAATTAAGACTTCTGCAGATTTGGACAAGTACAACCTTCAGTAAAAAACAGAATGTAACATATTGAATAATAAAAGAGGATGTATGTTTTACACCCTCTTTTTTCATTTTAAAACGTTGAATTTAGTTTTTTTTAGAATTTAAAATTAATGTATGAAAGGAAAGGTATTCATTTCTTTTTTTATCTGTATTTATTTCTTTATCTTTTGATAGGCAAGCCTCTCATCACCATTAGCAAGATGTATTATTCCACAATATTTAAATCCATATTTTTCAACAACATGCTGCATAATGGTATTATCTCTATGTGTGTCCACTCGTAGATTATGGACTTTTGTCCATGCAAAATCGAATGCAGTCTGCGCTATACCTTTATATTGTGGCAACGATGCAATTCTATGTATAGTGCCATACTCCATTACATCATCAATCCACTTCCCATTATAAATAATTTTGTAAGTAGGATCAGGTCCTATTATAAGGGCAAAAGTAGCCACAGGTTCGTCATCACTCAACATGATAAAGCTATGTCCAAGTCCAATATCTTGTTTTAGCTGCTCATCCGTTGGATAGCCATTATTCCACTGGTGCATATTTCCACTCGCTCGCATTATTTCCTTTGCTTTTGCAAACAGAAATTGCATTTTCGGAATGTCAGACACTTCTGCAGGCCTAACAACATAACTATATTGATTCAATTGTTCTTTTAATTGTTAACTATGAATATCATTCATTCCTCCTTCATAGCCTGTCACATAGAACTCAGGAAATTCCTCTCCCTTTCCAGCAGTAACAGCCTCATGACCATATCGTGTGTACTCATCATCAGCAGCCTCAAGATCTTCATCTGTCAAGCCATCAAGCTGCTCCATATAATGATTCCGATATTCTCTCTGAAGACGATGCAAATCGTGCTTCGGATTCTTTGATTTTTTACCAAAAGTTTTTCCTAACATAATCTACTCCTCCTTTGGTTGCAAATATATAATAAGCAAGGGTTAATTCCAAGGGTAAAAATGTGTTTAAAAACATTTTCTTTCACTATTTGCGAAAAATTCTGACATTACACAAATTTCATACAGAAATAAATGTACAACGAGAAGCAATTCCGCAAATCCACACTATCAAAAACGAAAAGAGGTGTAGACATATCCACAAAAATTACCCGTCAAGTTTGAAGCCATAATTAAAAATAATCAGGAGCAACGAATACAAAGCGCCTATATAACACAGATTATTTCTCTTATTTTTTTGATGACTGACGTTTAATTACCATAATTACCGCCCTTAAAGCTGCATATTGCCTAGAACGTATTATAGAATAGCATACCTGTCACACCAGCAAGATATTGCAACTGGTTGTTGTCATCATCCATATAGCCGTTGCCTGCTTCTTCCGTTCCGAAAGACTTGAACTTTGCCTTGTTGGACAAACGAATGTTCATGGCAACGGCCTCCGAAGGCTTGTCCTTATCAATCTTTTTATCATAATAGTTACGAATGACTTCCACATGAGTGACGTATGATACAGGGATATTGCGTGTGGCAAGATTGTACTTACCACCAAGCATATTCACCCCTTCTATGTTGAATGCTTAGATTGGTTTTCCCATGGAACTTATCTGTCCGCTTTCTGCTACTTCCACACCAGGAAAACCTCTGATACCATCCTCAAGCGAATAATCACCTTTGTTGAGACACGACGCCAGCACCATACTTATCGTATCGCCATTCTCAAAGAGAAGATTCGCCTTCACCTTCACTACCCTCAACATTAAGTTCTTGCTTTCCATCGCAACGTCATGCCTCCGAGCCAAATACTTAGTTGCAACCCGAAGTCTTACGTCATGATAAGAAATATGAAAGAAGACCTATTCTATACTGTACTTGTCAGTCTTAGAAACGACAAGTATGTACTCGCCATTCTTTTCCGTAAACATATATGCCAGCATCTTATGCAGTTCCACAAGTTTGATAATGGCACAATCTATGCCGTGATTAGTCTTGCCTGTCACCTTACCTGACAAGGTGACTTGCGCATCCGCTATGACACATACACACATTAACCAAAATACAAGAAACGCTTTCGGATATGCTTTCATTTGAGTTCAAGAGGCTTATATACTTTTACAAGAACTCAGTCTGTTTTTCTAGGTACATTTGTTTTTTCTGTATACTAATTAATAAAAAATAGTCTTAAAAAAACTAATAAATAAAAAATGAATTAGTCTCGGGCATGCTGTAAAAACTCCATCAACGTCTACTTATCGTAAAAAAACAAAAAAGCACGTCAAAAAGAACGTACTTTTCTACCCCACCTCCTTCGACAACGCTTCGTATTACCTTCGTAATTCCTTCGTATCAATTACTAATTTCTTCTTGTGATGGAAATCAAAATTTCGGTATGAAAAATCCACCTCCATCATCTGAGGAAATCGGACGTCACGCGTTGTCATCAGATGAATACACAAATATAGTACATTTAACAACGATTTGCAAGTTTTTGATTTTTGAGAACGAAAGATTTATGAAAGTTTAACTCTTAAAGTGTAAGCGCTTGACAAGATAGTATAAGAATTTCGCCCTTTATCCTTTTTTGCATTTTTTATCCCACAAGTTCTGAATAGAGATATCATAAAATTTGCCTATTTTTTAGATTTCCAAATTTATGTAAATCTCGATCCAATTTTTTCAACATATTAAATCTCAAGACTCAACAAAGAGTCGTAGGCGCCCGTCTGACAGTATTCAGCAAATAAAAAGAGCTCACCGTTTCTCAACGACAAGCTCACTCCCTTTTTTTTACCAAAATCTTTTTTTACGATAGACTATAATATAAAAACCATTACCAATAAATAATATTAAATACAATCACTCCTATCAATCACGACAGAAAAATAACCTTAATTAATATTATCAACTATAAAATATGATAACACAAATTATGAAATGTCATGTATACATAATGGCAAATACTTTTTCGCCGTATCACATAACACTTTAGCTAAGCGCCATTACCTTGCGTCTCCGTGCCGGAGTGTCAAAAAAACAGCTATCAGCTTTCGTCAGATAGAAGTACATCAAACCATAAGTACATAATGTCCTTTTTTGGCTTTTGCTCCGTATCCTCCTCACATTACAAATATAAAGAAACTGGAATGCTTCGTAGTTTCAGTATAGTTAGTATTTTTACTTTCTCGAATTAGTTTCATCATAAAGGCGTATTATCTCACGCTACTTTTAGGACAAGTCTAACATCAACGATTGAGTAGTTCTTCATCATGTTTCTATCTTTCGACGACACAAAGGTATGACTTTTAATTTTTACAGCAAAATTATACAGAACTTTTTTTACGTTTTTGCCTCAAATTTGTCATTTTACTTTCCACTTTTCTCGATTTAGAACAAAAAAGAGGCTCGCCGTTTCACAACGACAAGCCCTGAACTAACTAATGAAAAACGATATTATAAATTAAATTAACCCATTATCGCGTATGTTTAAGGAAAACAATTTCAAAAAATAACTTAACTAACACTATTAATTATTATTCTATAATCAAAAGTTAAACTCCTGCGAAGTGTTTTACCACTTGCAAAACTATTTATATGACACGAATAATATAATATAGTTTAATGCCAATCGTGTATTTTAACAAATTTTTTCTTCAAAAACATTTTTTACCTTTTTCGTCTTTACTTTTCCTCCTCTCAGTCCAACCTCTCAACGTCTCAGTCCCTATCCTTCTTAGGCTCGACTTTTTCCACATAATATCTTTGCACCTTCCCATTTTCTCTCACAAGCTGAAAAAACATAGTCTCTTTATCTTGTATAAAGAAAAAGACGAAAAGATTTTTATATTGTCCCAGTGGATCCCTCTCGGTTTGAGCAAAATATTTCACTCCCCGTCCTTGGTGTTCATCAACACAAGGTTCATATTTCGTAAAATAAAAACGTTCCACCTTGGAGTCCTGTATTTTCAACATAGCGTCTCCCAAATAGAGCATTTTTTTGCCTTTCATCTCAAGTGTATCTTCAAAAAGAACCGTTCCATCTGAAACCATCTTTCCTGTCACACAACTCAAACAGCGGAACTTAATAGTCTTTGCTGATGTCCAAACAGAAAAAAAAGCAAACAATATCAAAAAAAACGTTCTTTTCATAATACAATTAGCCATTAAATTTCCCAAACGCACAAATCCTCGTCACGATTAGTTTTGTCACCTAAGGAAAAATGAGAAATATCTTAATAAAAATAACACATTCTCATCTTCACAGCTAAAAGATGGATTAGCAAATCTTTTTCTTTGCAAAGTTACTCCATAGAATTCTAAGAAATAAGCCCAAAAATATGTTTAATAACACAAAAATAACTGCCATACATACAAAATCACATAAAAAAGACTTAACAGAACAGTTTCTGTTAAGCCTCATTAAGTCCTTATATATTGACTTATTAAATTTTCACGAGATCAACTCTGTATCCCATGGCATTAGCCATCTTAGAGAGCACATCCAATCCGACAGAATATTTGCCTTGTTCAATTCTACAAATATTTGCCGCATCTATGCCCGTAAGCATAGACAAAGTCTTTGCCTCCACATGACTTTCACGACGTATCTCTTTGATACGTGATCCAATACGCTTACGCTCATCCGACTGGATGACGTAGGCATGAATAGGAGTTGGCATACCATTAGTTGTAAACCATTGAGAATAGACACTAAGCACATTCTTAGGATTTACATCCTGTTGCTTTTCATCCAAAAACACAATCGCCTTGATATATTGGTCTTGCATACTCAATGGCGTAGCATCATTGAAGAACAAAATTGTCATATCTCCTGACGCATGATGAATTTTCACCACACATTGCTTCTCCTTGTTTCTAGCTTCAAAGTAAATGTTCTCGATCATAATTGTATTTTGATTCCCAAATTATGGTTTCTCATGAATCCTTTATAAAATGGCGGTTTCCGATAACCACTGCAAATATACACAAAAAAGAGATACCAAAAACATTTTCTCCAAATATAATTGCAATATAAAACAATCCTTTTTCTCGTTTTTTCACACCTACACTTTTGATTTATAACTCATAATAGTCATATCAAAAAAAATGCAAAAAAAATATTTCATCCAATGAATTGGAAATAATGTAAGCCAATTTCGAGAATTCACGCCTACAATCCCCTCTCCAAAGTCATCAGTCTCCCAATAAGAAAAAAGACTTTCGTGACTTTGCTTTCTGCTGAAAAATACTTTTTATTCCCCTGCTACCCCTTTCTGTTCTCTAAAAATTTTCCTAAATCTCACCACTAACGAACTATCTATAAACTCACACATATTATTAAAGGGTAAAATCGTATTAGTATGAAATAAAAATGGGTAAAAAGCGAAAACTATCATGCTCAAATTGTCCTCAGGACAACGCAAAAGAAAAAATATCACATTTTAGTCACTTCATTATGCAAAAAACAGTAATTTTGCAATCAAAATCTATTACAGGATAAAAATTAAAGGAATGTTACAGCTAGACAATTTCTACAAAGCACGTTATGTGCTAAGCAAAGTTCTGCGCACGACGGAACTAATACACACAAACAGAATAAACCCAGACGTAGACGTATACCTAAAACCAGAATGTCTACAGCGCACAGGTTCCTTCAAGATTCGAGGAGCCTACTACAAGATTTCACAGTTGACAGATGAGGAAAAGGCAAACGGTGTTATTGCCTGTTCTGCCGGCAACCACGCTCAGGGTGTGGCCTTAGGTGCTACTTCAATGGGTGTCAAGAGTCTTATCTGTCTGCCTGAAGGTGCACCTATCAGTAAGGTGGAGGCCACAAAGCGCCTTGGTGCCGACGTATGCCTTGTGCCAGGCGTCTACGACGATGCGTATGCCAAGGCCATTCAATTACGCGACGAGAAGGGCTATACTTTCGTACACCCATTTGATGATGAGAACGTGATAGCTGGCCAGGGCACTATAGGCTTGGAGCTTATGGATCAGCTTCCAGATGTCGATGCCGTAGTAGTACCTATCGGTGGTGGTGGCCTCATCAGCGGTGTCGCCTTTGCCATCAAGAGCCTCAACCCAAAGGTTAAGGTTTATGGCGTGCAGGCCGCAGGTGCTCCAAGCATGTTCACGAGCATTCATAATAGCAAAATAGAATGTCTACCTTCGGTAGCTACCATTGCAGACGGTATAGCCGTAAAAGAGCCAGGTAAGCTGACGTTTGACATTTGTAAAAAATATGTAGACGACATAGTAACCGTATCCGAGGACGAGATCTGCGCCGCCATCCTTCGTCTCATCGAGAATGAGAAGATGGTAGCAGAAGGAGCCGGAGCCGCCAGCGTGGCAGCCGTCATGTTTAATAAAGTGCCTGTCAAGGGTAAAAAGACCATTTGTCTTGTCAGCGGTGGAAATATAGACGTAACCATCCTGAACAGAGTCATCAATCGTGGTCTTGCAAAGACAGGTCGTCTGTGTACTCTCGACATGGAGCTTGACGACAAGCCAGGCCGTCTCCTTGAGGTCTGCAATGTCATAGCACTTCTTGGCGCTAATGTTACTGGTGTTCACCATGATCGTTCCACGAATCGTAAGAATGTCAATTCCTGCATTTTGCGTGTGTCTATGGAGACGAAGAATCAGGAACATATCAATGAGATTCGCAAGGCCTTGGAGGATAAGGGCATAATAATACTTAACGAGTCGAATCTAAAAGTTGAGCACTAACTTTTTTTCATAAATGAAGAATGAAGGATGATTTATTACACAGGCCTACGGTTGGACGATAATAAGCAAATTCTTCATTCTTCATTCTTAACTTTTCATTCTTCACAACCCCTTTGTGCTTAGCGTATTCTGCTTCGGCTTCGTTCCTTGCCTCGCACAATCCGAGCACTGCACCACAAGTCTTCAAAAATGATACTTAATCATTTTTTCATCTTGTCTTCATTCTTAACTCTTCACTTTTCACTCTAAACTCTCCCCATTCTGTCCAAATTTGCATTCGTCGTTTTTTTTCCTTATCTTTGTAAAAAGTTTCATTTGTCAAATCGGGTGATTTGACATTATATATTGACACAACCGCAAAAAGTTGCATAATGAAACTTTAATTATATCAAACAATTAAAGTAATTGAAAAAACATATTTATAGCCTATGATTAAACAACTGAAAAGTAAAACAACATTCACACGCAACGTGTTCGTTCCAGGACTGATTCTATTGCTCCTGCTATCCTTGGTATGCGCCCTTTTCCCAGAAGAAACAGACCGCGCCCTCACTTCTATTCAGACAGCAATATATCAGAACCTGAGTTGGACGTACATCTTACTCGTATCCTTTTTCTTAATTTTTCAACTTATCCTCGCCTTCAGTAAGGTAGGCGACATACGCCTTGGCGCAGATAACTCCGAGCCCCAGTACGGTTTCTTTTCTTGGATAGCCATGCTCTTTGCCGCAGGTATGGGAATCGGTCTGATGTACTACGGAGTGGCCGAACCTATGTCCCACTACGTTGAGCCAGCTCTTCCATCCTCAACAGTGAATGCGGCCAAGGAAGCTCAACTTGCCACCTTCTTCCATTGGGGTCTTCACGCTTGGGGCATCTTTAGTCTTATGGGACTTATCCTTGCCTACTTCTCCTTCCGCTACAAATTGCCTTTGGCGGTACGAAGCGGTCTATACCCCCTTTTGAAGGAGCGCATCAACGGTCCCATTGGCGATGTGGTCGACGTATTCACTCTCGTGAGTACCTTCTTCGGAATAGCCACCTCCCTGAGCCTTGGCGTGGTGCAGTTGAATGCAGGATTAGTACACCTTGGAGTACTTAATGAAAGCAGTTTACTTTTTCAGTGTATAATAATCGTAGTTGTGACCTCAGCCGCCATAGCCTCCACCCTTGCAGGCATGAACAAAGGAGTAAAACGTCTGAGTGAGCTCAACCTCATGATGACCATAGTGCTCGTGGTCTTTGTGCTGTTGATAGGTCCAACCACCTTCCTGCTAAGTGCCTTCAGCGAGGGCATCGGCAATTACGTCAATCAATTTACTGACCTAACCTTCAAGACCTTCGCCTTTGAGAAAGACGGTAGGGCATGGTTTACCAACTGGACCGTGATGTACTGGGCTTGGTGGATAAGCTGGGCGCCATTCGTTGGCCTTTTCATAGCCCGCATCTCGCGTGGTCGTACGATACGCGAATATGTACTTGCCGTGCTCTTCGTCCCTTCGCTCTTCATCTTCCTTTGGATGACCGTCTTTGGCAATGGAGCGATATGGATAGACCAGCATCAGGCCGCAGGCGCTCTATCAAAGTTAGCCGGCAACGCTGACATTCTGCTCTTCGCCTTCTTCGAACAGTTCCCTCTCGGCACTCCACTTTGTGTGCTCGCCCTCATCATGATCGTGGTATTCTTCGTGACGTCCGCCGACTCCGGAATTTTGGTCATGAACTCCATAGCCTCAGGCAATAAGACCAATGCTCCGAAGTGGCAAAACACTTTCTGGGGCATGCTTCTCGCCCTAATCTCCATTGCTCTGCTATCTATCGGCGGCATACGTTCACTCCAAACCATGACCCTTGTTGCCGCCCTCCCGTTCGGCCTCATCATGCTTATACTTAGTATCTGTCTCTTCAAGGCCCTTCGTACCGACGAACTCTACCGTACCGCCAAGATTCCTTATGGCAGCCGCACCTGGGATGGTCGCCACTGGCGTGAGCGTCTTCAGCTCATCCTCACCTTCTCCCAAAAACAGGACATCCTGCGCTTCATAAGCGAAAAGGTGCGTCCAGCTTTTGAGGAACTAAAACAGGAACTATCACAAAACGGTATAGATGCACAAATCATAGAGAGCCATAAGGATAAACTATTTATAGAACTTACTATTCCACACGACCAGATATGGAATTTCCGCTATGGCGTGGCAGCCGAGAAACGTACCGTAAGCGACTACCTCATTGAGGACAATAACACGCCGGACGTGGAGAATGGCGTTCAGTACGTCCCTGTCACATATTACAGCGATGGCCGTATGGGCAACGACATTCAATATCTCACACGGGAGGAAATTATCGCCGACGTGCTACGAGAATATGAACGATACCTTAGCATAATTGCCGACGACGACAAATCCATGATGTTCGTTGACAAAAAAAATATTGCCGAGCAATCTGCCACACAGACCAACAAATGACGGAATGCACCGTCATGTACTCCTCAATAAAAAGCCTCGTCGTTTCCCAACGGCGAGGCTTGCGCTAACTAATGAAAAAACGTTATTATTAATCCAATTAACCCATTATTAATCGTGCAAACTTTTATAGAAAAAATAACCAATTAAAAAATAACTAAAACCTATTAATATCTTTAACCTAATAACGACTGTAAGACTGCTTCCGCGAACAGTTGTTTAACTCGGATTTTGTCGATTTCCGCACTTTTATTTTTCATTAACAACTGAGGCTTTTTTTCGCTTACAGATTAAGACTTTTTATTAAAAAATCGTTAACGGCTCGTTCTTCCCAGTTGTCAAAATGTGGGAAAATGTCAATTCGTATCTTTCACATCTTTTTTACTCCTATTTTTCTTCCCGCAAGTGAGGCAAAACCACAAAATCAGCATTTCCACATCACAATTTTGGAAAAATCCTCATATAAAAATAAAAATATCTATATTTTTTTTTCGAAGGGCATATACGGTCTCTGCCGTGCATGCCTTTCTCCATTTTTCGACATATAAAACCAACGAATATTTATATCCAAAGGGATGAAAGTAAAACATTTAATATAATCGCGTCCACATCCTCATCCCTCATAAGGCCTCACTCCGCCCACTCCCCATATCCATCCTTTTCCCCCTCCGTAGAACCACTTTCAAGGCAAGAAAAAAATATTTTTTCATTTCCCAATGCAAGATTTTACCCATTACTGCATTTAATAGACAGATGATAAAAAATGGAGCAAGAAAATCATTAGCATCGTTTTTGCAAAAACGACTTGCAGTATTTAAACAAAAGTCCTAACTTTGCACGAGCAATGTAGAACTAAAACAAATATTAAATGAACTTGCCAGGTACAGACGAAGAAATACAAATAATCGAGGCCTTCCGACGGGGTGAATCCACGGCGATGGATAGATTATATGCAAAATACGCGAACTACCTCACAAGTATATGCGCAAGATATATAGCTAATGATGACGATCTGAAAGACGTGCTACAAGAAAGTTTTATCAAGATTTTTACTCAAATATCAACATTTGAGAACAGAGGCAAAGGGGCCTTAAAAGCATGGATGAGTAGGATCGTAGTTAACGAAAGTCTTCAATTTTTACGGCGTGAACAGAAAACTCTTTCAACTACGCTCGATGTTGAACCGCCAGATATTCCTGACGAAGATCCAGACACCGAGGGTGTTGATGCTGGAGCCATGACCGACCTCATCCGGCAATTACCCGATGGGTACCGAGCGGTCTTGAACCTCTACGTGTTAGAGGGGAAAAGCCACAAGGAGATAGCCGAGATATTAGGAATCAAAGCCGACAGTTCAGCCTCGCAACTACATCGAGCGAAGAACATGTTGGCACGCATGATAAAAGAATTTAAAAGAAGTAAGCAATGAACGATAAATGGATTAACAATCTGCAGGACCTCTACACAGGTGAAGAAAGACAAGCACCTGAGGGTCTTCTCGACAGCATCAAGACTGAGATGCTGCGCCGAGGCGTCATGCCTGCTTCTGAAGAAAAGAAAGCTCGTATAGTTCCTTTAATCTACTGGAAGCGCATCGCTTCTGCCGCTGCCTTGGTGGCAATCATTGCTGGAGCTACTGTACTGGCTTATCGAATGCGGGTATTTGAAGAAAAGACTGACAATACACTCACAGATAATAATTCTGAAACTCTAACGAAGAACTCCGGTTCTAACACAAAAAACAATAGTAACTATTCTGACGCTGCCTCACAAAGTCAGACTTTAGCTGATGAGGAACAGCCACAGCAGCAGGACATGGCGCCTGAGGCTGATGCTGATAAATATTCTTCTTACAGCACTACTGCACACGATAATTCATCAAACATTTCCAACGCTCCTGTTGCTTATAGCTCAAGTAGCAAGGCTAACAACTCTAAGGGCAAGGCGGGAAATGATACTAATGTGAATAGCGCTCTCGACAGTCACTCTTCTTCCACTTCACACAAGGCGGATAAGGCGTCAAATAAGAATGTCGACACACAAGCCAAGAACCTCGTCAAGCAAAACGATATGCTTATCGCAGAGACTGATAAGAAGGCTAACAACATCACTGTCGAGGATTATGCTTCTCACAAATCTGATAAGGATAACGACAAGGCTATCAACAAGCAGGATGCCGACAAGGCTAACGCAGATATGCTGATCGCTGAAAATGCAAACGTACAGGATGTAAACGAGCAAAAGGCCCAGATGACAGAAGTGTCAAAAGAGGCAGAGGCAGAAAACTACACAGAAATACAAGGTATACAGGATATAAATGCCAAGATCAAAAAGGATAATATTCAACTTGGCATCTACTACACATATCTTTCTGGCAAAAAACAATGTGTATACGCCAATAATGTAAATGCAGCTGACGGTAGTAGCACAACCATGACTACAAATGAGGACCACAAACGCCCATTCAAACTGGGCTTCTCATTCAAGTATAACATCGACAAGAGATGGGCTCTGCTGACAGGTTTGACATACACCTCAATGGACTCACACCTTACTACCGTCAATGGGCAAAATTCTGTGTCAAAGAACCAAAAACTTATCTACTTCGGACTACCGCTCAACATAAGCTACAGCTTCTGGAGAAATAGTAAGTTGAATATATACGCTACAGGAGGATTTGAAGCTGCTAAGTCACTTATGGGCACAGTAACCGATCCAAAGATTATGTTCAGCACAAACGCTTCTCTTGGCATAGAATATAAGGTCAATAAGCAGACATATATCTTTGCAGAACCAGGATACGTCTACTATTTCGACAATTCGAGCGAGTTGCACTCAGCATTTACTGAGCATCCTAACAACTTCAGTCTGAGCGTCGGTCTAAGATTCGATTTGAAGAAATAATGGTGTTATCCACATACCACCAATGTCAGCCCAATTAGGAGCACCTCCGTAAGTTCCTACGCACATTAGACAAGACATACCACATAGACAAACTAATTTTATCTCAATACCAATTGCGCATCAGACCATCATGATCTGGTGCGCGATTCATTTTTTTTAATTAAGAGTTAAGATTTGTTCGCGTGGAAAATTTCCGTTAAATCCCAGAATTACGTGGTCGAAAAAAAAACCGCTAAAATTTTCAGCATTAAATTCAAATACCTATCTTTGTGAATCAAAAGAAAAATACGTGCAAAAAGCACAACAAAAATCAGCAATATAACGTGAGTCTGCCACCGTCTGGAGCCCACACAGCAATGTCCACAAACCACTGCCACAACAAGCCTCCACGACAGCTCGCAAACAAAACAACCAACCACACTCAAACGAGCAACAGCAGAACGAGACATAAAACGAATATAGCCAAACGCACATATTCACAATGCTCACACACACCTATATTGCAAAATATGACAAAAACAAGAATAAAAATGTAGAGAATAGCAAAAACACATTTACAGCAACAGACATACGTCGAAGCAGGTGAATGACACAACAACAGATTAAAAAATCATAACGTAATGAAGCAAATAACAGTACTTTGTCAACACATTTTCAAAAAAAACTCATTTTCTCATGCAAGATTTGAGAAAATGTCAGTTATACTATTGAATTCAGACATAAAAAGGCCCATGAAATTAAAGCTTCATTACTTCCTCAAATGCTCACTGCTGGCAGCAACAATCTTGAGCCTTGGATCATGCTACGAAAATGACATGCCGAACTGGACCATCGTAGGCGAAGACTCGGTACTGGAAACAGAATTCCGCGGAACCTTCAGTGTGAACTTCACACAAAACGGTGCTACGGTCGACACAGCTACCATCACGGTAGACTCCAAATTCGTCATTTCGCACATGCCACAAAAGACAGAACGCGTGGAAATGAGCTACCTACACATAGGACGTTCAGCCTCAACAGAATATTTCTACGTAATGCCAGCATATAGCACCATTGAGCAGTCATACGCCTTCTTCGACAAGTCGCACGGAATATGGAATGGAAAAATCTGTTCAAGTGACAGCATCAGTTATTTCTTTACTTCTGTAGACAAGGACAAGTAGGAATGATGGAAACAGAGAAGGAACTATTAAACGAAATCGTCAACGGAAACCGCGCCGCAATGCGACGTTTCTATGATAGATATGCAGGCTTTGCCATGGCTAC
>JAILIJ010000124.1 GCA_024695315.1 Bacteroidaceae bacterium | reverse complement strand
AACCGAAATTCTGATAGAAATAGGCCGTTTCAACTATATGTACCGGCTTGTCAGGGAATGATTTTTCCAATGTATTCAACGTAGTAGAAAGGGCTGATAAATAGCCGTGATAGAAAGGATAATATGAAAGGCCAATAATATCATAATCAACATTATTGGCGTTCATACGTTCAAAGAATGACTTTGCCACGTCACTCTGCCCACTGCGCTCGATATGTAGTATGATTTTGGCCTTTGGAGTAACCTCTCGAACGGCCTTGGCTGCGGAATTGAGTAGCGAGGCAAGTCGCTTCCATGTCTTATGAGTGGAAGAATAATTGGTGTAGCATTTATCAGATGTTGTACGCCATAGCATTCCGTAAGATATCTCGTTTCCAATCTGTATATAGTCCGGTGTCACTCCGTTTGCTACCAGGTATTCAAGATTACGCTTCGTATAGCTATACATGGAGTCTACCAAGGCATCATCAGATGGATTGCTGGCGCTCAACGTACCAGTATACCACGAAGACGGAATATCCTGGTAAGAAGGGTCAGCCCAACAATCAGAATAATGGAAATCAAGCATAAAATCAAGTCCGGCATCCTTTATCATTTTACCCAATTCCTTCACATATTCAATATCCTGAACAACTCCTGTCTTGGAGCCAGATGTTCTTTCCGTAGGATTAACAAATAGGCGCACTCGCATGGAGTTCATCTTCACTTCGTCCTTCAGGAAACTCAACGGAGTGATCTGTTTGCCAGACAAATCATAATAAGGTGTATTTACATTCTCGTATGCAGGAAGCATGGAGATGTCTCCTCCCAAACTAATCGTATTTTGTGCTTTTACCATAAAAGCACATGTCATCAAAAAAAAACAGAAAAAACTGTAGTGTAACTTACTCATCAATATTTAATTCTTTCTTTTTATTAACCTCATCCTCATCATCCCAATTCATTGAAGTCACCACAGAGAAATTAGGTCTACAGTCGCCGGAGAAAAAACCGGAGATGCAGACGTCTGCCCTCTCTTTCTTAAAGAAATTCCAATTCTTCGTTACAGTATCTTGATTATCATCACCGATGGCAATCGCAATCTTAACGCCTTTACAGTCAAAGGCCTCGCGCATCTCTTTTTGGTTACGTAAAAGATGGGAATCGGACGACTGACTTGAAAAGAAATTCATCAATTTCTTTAAAGGCGATTCGTTGGAATAATCCTTGTTGCCAAATAAAGCTATTAATGCATCCATATTATTATTTCTTTAACAGGTTAAACGCGTGTATTTTCTTTTCCTTGGGAAGATAAATGAAGGGAGTATCACACCCCCATTTATATATTCTCGGATTGCAAAGAAAACAAATTTCATAAACAAAAAAAAATTATTCCTTCTTTTTTCTTGTATTTCTTTAACAAAATCAATTTTTTCTGTTTTTTATTGTCATTCGACAATCTTTTCTTTTTCCATTTTGAGGGAATTGACATTTTTTTACTAACTTTGTCAATATAATTTTAACTCAAATTTTATAAATTTGCGAAAATTACAGCTCTTGGATAGAGGAAAATTAATAATAATAATGAATATGTTCGCAAAATGGTTAGCGACACAAAATTCATCTTTTAAAATTCAAATCAAATATTATACTACTACAATTTTGCCACTTCCGAGACTTATATAATTTTAATATTTTTCCCAAAACTAAAAAATTAAATCAAAATATGCACACACTATATCCTTTACAATTTCAACAAAATTTTTTTGAACTCGTTTGGGGAGGGCATAAACTCAAACCATTAAAGGGGATTCCTGCTGACGACCAGAAAATTGGTGAAAGCTGGGAGGTTAGCGCGGTTCCTGGAAAGGAAAGCCTCGTGGCAAATGGTCCACTTAAAGGAAAGAAATTATCCGAAATTGTTACGGAATATAAGGACCTATTATTAGGCCACAACGTAACTAAAATGTACGGAGAGACTTTCCCTTTACTCGTAAAATTTATCGACGCAGAAAGGGATCTCAGCATTCAAGTTCACCCTAATGACACATTGGCTAAGGAACGTCATAACTGTTTCGGAAAGACAGAGATGTGGTTTGTTATGGATGCCCTTCCTGGCGCATATCTATACTCAGGATTCTCATCTCCAATATCTAAATACGAATACCAAAAAAGAGTGGAAGACGGAAGTATATGTGATGTGCTCGCAAAGCATGAAGTCAAGAAAGGCGACGTGTTCTTCATCCCCGCGGGACGTGTCCATGCCATCTGTAGTGGTATTATGATTGCTGAAATTCAACAAAGTTCGGATATTACTTACAGAATATTCGATTATAACCGCCCTGGGCTTGACGGCAAACCACGTGAGCTTCACACGGAACTGGCAAAGGATGCTATCGACTATAAGGTTTATGACAATTACAAAACTGATTATGAATATAAAGTCAACAAACCCGTAGCCATTACGGAAAGCCCGTATTTTACCGTAAAAAGACATGTAATAGACAGATCTTTCCACCGCAAACTTTTCAAATATGACTCCTTCATCGTTTATATGTGCCTACACGGAGATAGCAAAATTGAACTTCGCTCAACAGAAGGTTTCGATGGTAAGATGCCTGAGATAAAGACTATTGAACTTTCAAAAGGTAATTCATGCCTCATTCCTGCTGCTTGTGCCGATATAAACCTAGTTCCAAATAATGAAGATGGAATTACGGAACTACTCGAGGTTTACATAGACAACAAAAACTTCAACCGTGACCTATAAAAAATAATTCTTGGTGGTAGGTAATTTGTAGTAATAGAAGGAGATATAATTATGAGACTTAATTTCATATAGAAGATTTTTAACTTTCTATCCGATAATCTCTCTCTAATCCTTCATCAAATTTTCCATTTTTTCTAACATATAAAACATAAGATAAACGAAAAAAGTGAGGTTCACAGATGTTGTGAACCTCACTTTTTAATATAGTGTTCTAAACAATTTCAAATAAAAACTCTTAGTGACTTATTTATTATAAGTATAAGAGTTAGATTCGCTCTTTTCGTTAGCCTTAACACTAACAGCCTTGAAGCTCTTAGATGTCTTAAACTCAGGCATACCTGGAGCAGTAATTACAATTGTGAGGTTGTTGTCACTAGCCTCTTCTTCACTAAGACCGTTTGCAAGGTTGAAAGAAAGTACACCGTCTTTTACGGCAGCCTTAATTGACTCTGCAACAATCTTGTTTTCAGATACGACACGGAAAGAGTAAGTATCACTCTTTACGAAACGAACGCGAGCTGGTACATTTACTTGAGTCTGTGTAAAAGCCTCTGTGTTAACGTTTTCTGCATTCATTGTAGCTGCAATAACCATTGCGCTAAACATTGTCATAATCTTTTTCATACCTAAAATCTTTTTACCTATCCTCTTACGAGGACAATCATTAAACATCAAGGACTCCCTGTCTCTGTTTATTATTGTTTTTATTTCACCTAACCTTGGAACCTTATTTCCCTCCTTTTGAAGTTCTTTGTCAGGCCCCTTAGGAGTCCCTCTTTTCTTTTTACACTGCAAAGATACGCCTATTTCATCATTCTTAGCAAATCTTTTACAAGGTTTTTAAAGAAAAACTACTATTTTTATGATTTAAATCACCTACTGTGCACGATAACAGAGTGTTTATTCGCATTTTTTTGGCCAAAAGGACTATATCAGACAAAGTGGTTTTTGTCACAACTTGAAAACGCACACACCTACACGATTTAATATTACAAATACATTAAACCCAAGGAATCTTCACTTTTGTGATTTCATATATTTCTTCAAATATACCTTATATATATAAATAAAACAGAATAGAATAGATTATTTCCTCCCCCACCCCGAACTTTTTGCAACTCTAAAACTTTTTTCAGACGTATAAATTCATTTATGCAACCGTCAAAAACTAGAATTTACCACAAATAATTCTATTTCGAACATTTATAACAGCAGGTTTGTAATATTCCAGATCCATAGAATCAAGCAAACGCATCATTTCGTTCAAAAGCTCAGGATAAAGCGTACACATACGATAAGCCAATTTCATGGCCAAAGACTGAATTCCGGAACATTCTTCGAGACATATCATTTCTTCCATACAAAAATCGAGGAAATCAGTCCGTAAATTATTCGTGTTTATCTCCAAACGCTCAATAATGTTTAAGGCCATTCGTCTCACAGATGAATTTGATGTTCGCATCGTCAAATCTATCAAATCATCAAGTATAACCTGCAATTCTGCTATCTCCCTGTTGCTGGCCTTACAAAGTCCCCACAAAGCATTTCTTGCCACCTGGCTCTCTGTAGAAAAGACAAATTGCTTGGCAAAGCCTACAAAATCATTTTGCGTTTTTATCTCTAGATAAATTTCCTGCGCACCTCCCTCACAAAATGTCTGTCTAAGTCTTTCTAAAGTTATTGCCATAATTACAGAATATTATTACAAATATTAGTAGATAGGACTAAATTTTATTTCACTCATTATATTTATAAAAAAGCCACGACATAAGATGTTTCTCTATGAAATATAAAAAAGGACTTATCATATTAAACACAAAAAGCACGTTCAAAAGAACGTACTATTCTAGCCCACCTCCTTCGACAACGCTTCGTATCTCCTTCGTATCACCTTCGTATTTCATTACAGACAAGTAGAAAATTTCAGTATACTAAAAATTATCGCTCATCCCTTTTGAAACCTGAGACTGAAGCATGTCGTTAGATGAATATACAAATATAATAAAATTCTTATTATTTTCATTCACAGACCTACCATTTTCACTAATTATTTATATATTTTTAACACTTATAGGCGGTCAGGCGGATTCCAGAAGCAAGTGCAAAATTATTAAATTATTAGTTTTATAATCTCCATCGGCGTTGAAAAGTTTATCTTTTTTCTTGGTCTGTTGTTTAATTTGTCTTGTATGTTCTTTATTTGTTGTTGTGTATATTCTGTA
>JAILIJ010000114.1 GCA_024695315.1 Bacteroidaceae bacterium | reverse complement strand
GTTTGTATATAACAGAATGACGATAAGTGATGGTGTAGTTGATAACAATAATATGATGGCAAAAACAGAGGTGGTAAGACAACAGCCACAGCGTACCATCAAGACAGACGCATCACAACCAACAAAACATATAGTTGCAGAACCTCTCACCATAAAACAAGTGGCAAGAGTTGAGGTGAGTCAGCGACATGATACAGACGAAAGTATTTCTTCAGAACAACAGGAAGAAAAGAATATAGAGACTATAAATCTGGAGGAAGATAATCTGCCAAATATGATGTTGAGCATAAATGATGCAGAACGTGCCATGGATGATTTCATGAAACAATATGAAGGCATAGCAGCTGTTTCAGCTTCTTCCGAAACAGAACAAGTGCAGAATACGCACAATGTCTCACATAATGTTATGCATGATATTGCTCAGAATATGAATGAATTTACAAAACAACATAATAATTTGTCAAACGGAGAAACGGCTTATGGATATTAACATTAAGACATTTGCAACTACACTTATGCTTTGCGCAACAATGGCAGCAGGACATGCACAGTCACGTAACGTGTGGTATGGCAAACAGGTAAAACAAGGAGAGTTTCTTACTCTCAATTCTGAATTGGTTGACGTTTACAACACACTTGATAGTATATTTCCAAAACATTACCTCATAAATGAAGAACCAAATTGTGTAGGTATGTGGGTAAACTATAATTTCAAGAATCAGAAGGAATATGAAGATGTACGTGAAACCATAGAGAAACTCATCATCCGTCTTCGTGACGTACCTTCCTATCGCCAATATACAGAGCGTCTGGATTCTACGGGTATGAGTGTTTTCGGTGTTTCTCTTACTCCAAAGACTGACAATTACGCTCAGAAGGATTATGCATACCTTAACTTAAAACCAACATCTGTCAATTTCCATTACACAGGATATATTGAAGGAATGAAGATGCCTTGGGATAAGCGTCAGGATGTGGCAGATGCCATAGACAAATTATTTGGCAAATACATAAAGAAGAAGGGTGTGAAATCGGAAAAAGTAACTTATGATGGTGAAAATATCAACTATGGCTACTCATGCTTCTTTAAGCAGTATGATAGTACTTATCGTTGTTCTGGTGTCCGCTATATAATTCCAAACTGTACATCCGAGGACTATGACCTTATATATCGTTTCCTGCGTGACTACGCTATGACCAATAGCGTGACTGTAGCATCAAACGATATGTCAGGAAAGTTTGAGGAGATAACTCTTGGCGTTAATCAAGACAATAATAGTCCTGTTATCTTTGGTGCAGCACTAAGGGGAACAGACCTGTATTTGATACGTACAGTTGGTGAAACAGGCTCGCAAGCATGGATTCCACGTGCATGGGCAGAGTAAAACCGAATTGTTAAAACGTGAAAATAGTTAGTCGTTCCTTAATAAGACTACAAATGATTGTTATATAGTAAAATATGTCACAAATCAGTTTGATAAATCTGCAAGTTTTTGTGTCTTTGTGGTATAAAACTTGCAGATTTTCATGTATAATCGTCATCAGAAAGCACAATCATTGTTCAGCAATTTGTCTGATATGCTGAATCAACAGCATCCATTATACCAGTTGGCAGGTGATATTGACTGGAATATGTTAGAAAAGTCATTCTAAATCGGATTACCGTTTAGGCCGCAACTTTTACAAAGATGTGGTCGGGGATTCTATAAACATATTGCTGGCGGCTGCCGCATATAACTTCAAAAGAGCGTTTAAAGTTCTTTTGGCTCCGATTTTGGATACACTCAAAAAAATGATCGAGATGCTATTTTGTAACAGCATCTCGATGAAATATACTTTTTAAGGGACGACTAGTTAGATTCTGTATTACTTTATAATCTTTTATAAAATATAGGAAGTTACGAAATTAATGGAGGAAAATCCGTATTTCGTAACTTCTTTGTTTGAAAAATGAAGTATTTTATCCTAAAGATATTGAGATTTACTCTTGCATAACTATATCTTTATGTAACATGTTATTTTGTAAATCTTGCAAGAATTATTCAGTAGTTACATTTTCGCAGTTTTCTATATTAAAATCTTTATCAATAATAGCATTTGTGATTTTAACATTTTTTGCATACCTAATATTTCCCATTTCCTTAATTTTTGTTGCAAGAAAACCGTCTATAGTAATATTGCTAACAGGCATTTCTGGCAGACCTTTGATGATAAGGGCTTTTCTTGCCCCGCTGCATGTAATATTTTTGAAAGTGAAATTGCGGAATATTGGCGTCTCTTCGTTTACTTCTTTAACAATATTATCGTTTTTTGTTAAGAAGAACATGTCAAAAGAAATTACATCTTTATTTAGGTCATTCATAAGTATGTTATTGACGTAAATATCTTCTATAATACCTCCTCGGCCTCGTGTTGTCTTGAAGCGTATGCCTGTATCGGTGTGTGTGAAAGAGCAGTTTGTAATCCATACGTTTCGGATTCCGCCAGACATTTCACTTCCTAATACTATACCGCCATGCCCATGAAAAATGATATTATTATTTATGTTAATATTTTCTGTGGCAATACCTCTTTTGCGCCCAGCGTCGTCCTTTCCTGATCTCAGGCATATAGCATCGCTTGCGGCATCAAAGATACTATTTTTTACAATAACGTTTTTGCTTGATTCGATGTCCAGTCCGTCACCATTTTGAGCAAATTGTGGGTTATACACATCTATGCTGTCTATTGTAATGTCTGTACACATGAGCGTGTGAATACACCAGTGTGGCGAGTTTTTGAAGTTTACTCCACTCAATAGTATTCTTTTACAATCAGTCATACTCACCATGACTGGTCGCAGCCATGTTTTCATCTTCTCCCAATCGCTTTTTGTGAGAAGTTTTCTGTCATCATCAGATAGATTTTGTGCCAGATACCCATTCCAACTTGATGAGTCGGGGAACCACATGGTGCCGGTTTCGCTTAGAATACCGCCTTGTTTAACAAGTTTATCCCAGTTTTCTGCAGATAGTCTATTTTTCTTGACTGGTCTCCAACGTTCTCCTGAGCCTTCTATTGTCCCTTTTCCTGTTATGGAGATGTCTGTGGCCCCATGAGCATATATTTGTGGCTGGCAACTATATTGAATGTTCCCGTCACGGTTTATTTCCATTACGGGATATTGGTCAATCCTTTTTGTGAATTTTATTATTGCACCATTTTGAAGATGTAGGTTTACATTACTAAGAAGAGTGATTGGTCCTGTCAGCCATGTACCCTTGGGCACGATTACTGAGCCGCCACCCATATCATGAATAGCCTTGATAGCTTTGTTTATGGCGTCTGTACATAGGCTATTGTCTGATTTTGCTCCAAAATCAGCTATGCTTACCTTATTGGTAAAGACTTTAGGCAGCTCCACATTAAAATCTGTGGTCTGGGCATTCATAGATAGGTTAAATGCTACTAAAATGGTAGCTAATAATTTCATTATCTTCATGGCAGACAGGAATTTATTATTTTCACAAAAATAATTAAAAAAACACAATTACAAAATTAATTCTTTTGTTTTTGCATATTTTTTCTAACTTTTTCTGTTTTTATGCTTAGAAGACCTCCATCTTGTAATGTGGAGTTTGAAATTCTTATGTATTTCAACCATTTATCCTACTATTTTTAAGAACTATTGGATATTATTTTTATGAAAATTTTATTATTTACTTATAATGTCCGTATGCCTTTGAAGGAAAGAGATATTATC
>JAILIJ010000044.1 GCA_024695315.1 Bacteroidaceae bacterium | reverse complement strand
GTAAACAATTGGAGGCTGAAGCTGCTAAAATTCCTGGATGTATGGTTGACACCATCAATAAATTAGGCATAGAGAGTAAAGTGCTTATGGACTTGATACCTGCTCTTGATGAACTCATTAGCAAAATGGGAAAAGGATGGTAATGAGTGAAGAATGAAGAGTGAAGAGTGAAGAATGAAGAGTGAAGAGTGAAGAGTTAAAAATTAAGAATTAAGAGTTAAGAATTAAGATTTGTTCGCGGTAAATGGTTCTACCGTAAAATCCTTTTAATAATTTTCTTCTAATTTTCTAAATTTTCGTTTTTTCGAACACGGGAATTAGGAATCTAACGGAATTTTAGAAATTTATACACAGAAAAAAACGGTTATAGGGTATTATGCTACTACCATATAACCGTTTTTCATTATATAACCGTGTATCCGTACAAACGAATACCCGAATAAACGTCCTACTTTACGCCCTCATCCTTCATACAATTAGGTTTGAAGTAACTGCTGCCATCAAAACAGTGGGTGCAGACATCACACTTTGGTAAACCGATACTTGCTATCAAATGCTCAAGTTTTGCAAACTTGACAGAAGAAAGTCCGAGACGACGACCAATCTCATTCACCATACGTGTATATTCTGGTGAGTCTGTAGTGGCATACTTTTCAAGGTTCTTAGCATCATCACCCTCAAAATCCTTAACAATACGACGTGTGATAAGTTCGAGATCGCTCTTAGACGATGTAAAACCGATGAATGGACAACCATAAACAAGCGGAGGACAAGATATTCTTGCATGTACCTCTGTAGCACCATACTCGAAGAATGTCTGGACATTATCTCGTAACTGAGTTCCACGTACTATCGAATCATCACAGAACACTACACGCTGTCCCTTCAGTATTGCCCCATTAGGTATGAGTTTCATCTTTGCCACAAGATTACGACGCACCTGATTACTTGGTGTGAAGCTTCGTGGCCACGTAGGAGTATACTTCAATACGGCACGTTTATATGGGATCTTATGTCCCTCAGCATATCCAAGTGCCATACCAACTCCAGAGTCAGGTATACCACAAACAAGGTCAGCCTCTGTCTTATCTTCCTCGCCCATCATCTTACCGTTAAGCTCACGTACAGCCTCAACGTTTATGCCTTCGTAGTCGCTCGTAGGGAAACCATAGTAAACCCACAAGAACGAACATACCTGCTTCTGCTTGATAGGCTCCTGAAGAACCTCAAATCCTGTGGCACGGAGACGCACAATCTCTCCTGGTCCCAAGTCACGCACAATCTTATAGTCGAGATTAGGGAAACTTGATGTTTCACTTGCCACGGCATGAGCATTATCCTTTTTTCCGATGACAAGCGGAGTACGTCCGAGCAAATCACGAGCCGCAATAATACCATCCTCTGTAAGGATAAGCATAGAACAAGAACCCTGAATCTTTTCGTAAACAAGATTAATACCCTCTGTAAATGTGTTACCCATATTTATGAGTAGAGCAACCATCTCAGTTTGGTTAATATTATTTGCAGACATCTCACTCAAGTGCATACGATGCTTCAACAAATCGTCCGCTATTTCTTTAAGATTATTGATGTGTGCAACGGTAACCACCGCATAGCGTCCCAAATGAGAATTTACGATGATAGGCTGAGGATCGGTATCAGAGATAACTCCCAGTCCTTGGTTGCCTACAAACTTATCTAACTCATCCTCGAACTTGGAACGGAAATAATCCCTCTCCAAACTATGTATTGAACGATTAAAGCCTTTCTCATGATCAAAAGTCACTAAACCCGCACGCTTAGTGCCCAAATGAGAATGATAGTCCGTTGCGTAGAACAGATCGTCCACACAACTCTTAACGGAAATGGTTCCTATGATTCCACCCATAATAATGTTTATGAAAAGTCTATATTGTTGAATTCTGGTACAAATGTAAGGAAGATGGAGAAAACTCACAAGAATATTAAAAAAAACGTGTGGTATTTTACTCGTTTTTCTTTGACGAAATATTCATTTTCAAAAAATGAACTAATTTCTCAGGACACTTTTTATTATTACACCACTTTCAATATTCTCCCCTACCCCAATAAACTTACAACTTAGAATACGAAATGCGTTAGAAAAATTCATAAGAAATAAGGATAAAACAAATTTTGTAGTTAGAAAATGACTTTTAGGCCCTTTCAAATGATAGAAATCCTTGTACTAAATCAAGAAATGATGATAATTTGATATTTTCGCAAAAAAAATAGTGAATTATTTTGTGGTATAAAAAATAGTTCATACCTTTGTCACGGGTTAATTAAATTTTGTAATATCGTTTTTCATTAGTTAGTTTTAGTACTCGGAGTTGTGAAACTACGAGTACTCTTTTTTAGTTTAATTTACAAAGATGGAATCCCCAATTATTGGGAATAAAAATACGATAGTTCTGCAGAACCTCACTTGCAGGAAGTAAAAGAGAAGTTATAGAGAAGTAATGAAGAAATAAAAGAGACTATTGACGCGTAACATTTATCATAATAGACGTCGTCTTTTCTAATACACTTCAACTACTTTCAAAACTTAAACATATAACAAAAAAAGTGCAAGCGAAGGAAGAGCGAAGAGAAAACGAAGGAATAAGAAAGTAATCATACAGAGGCTAAAGAGTCTATACATGGTACATAAAAAAGCACATCGTCTCTGAAATAGCAAAGAGATAAATATAGACATAGTAAGGATGGAGAAAAGGTCATAACAAAAAAGTGAGACTGATTGTTTTCTTCAACCAGCCTCACATTTATATAAGGACTACTTATCAAGTCGTGAGAGCGAACGACGAATCTCGTCTTTTAATCTCTTGTTTGAAGTATCAATAGATTTGAGTCCTTCGATGATTACTTTCCTTCGATAGTTTGTATCGAACCATCCTAAAGAATGAATGGTGTAGAACCGCAAATCCACATCTTCTGTTTCATCAGAAGCGACCTTTAACAGAGATTCAATCATACTACTGTTTGGATAATTGCGGAAGGACTTGACCGCAGAGATTCGTCTGGAAGTCTTCAACGATTTATCCTCGACGCTATTCTTTGTATCGGTAAACCAAGTTTCATATTGCTTATGATATTGCTTGAGTTCATCAAGGTCTTGTCCTACACATCGAGACATTTCAGCGGTCTGTCTGTTTAGTTCATCACAGAACAGCTTTCCGTCAAAGGCCGTTAGGTTACTTGTCAACTGGAAGTTCAGACGACGCTCATGTCCACGAGTAAGAAAAGCACGAACAAGAGACGGAATGAGAGATGGCGAGGCATTACACTCCGCATAATCAACAGATAGTCGACGTATAAGTTCGTAGCTGTCATTTATAGAAGAGTTAAGAACCTTGACACTCTGGTCAGGGTAATGGTTTGCAAGAAGTTTAACAGCTTCCATGCGAACGACGAAGTCTGGAGAAGAGAAATAGCTCTGAGTTATTATATCACTTGCTCGTTCGTCTCCAGCAATCCATAACTGTCGAAGAGCCATGGCCTGAACGTCAGGCACAGGACAATCGAGTTTGTCCTTCCAAAACTCGGCATCGTCATCATGAAGCGTAAGAGCTTCGTTGATATCAAAGTCTATAGAGCCGTCCTTACGGAAATGAAACGTAGGATCGCCTATCACATGAGACTCCAAATATCCCGTATGACGATTAAGTTGCCCAACCCTCATACCGGCAGCAAGAAGACCGAGAAATTCATCAGGCCACTTATCCTGGAGCGAATTGACGGTGGAACCAATAGCGACTATTGTGTTACCCTCGCCAAAGATATAGGAGCCGGAAAGATAGTCATCTTCATAAAAGGAGCCATTGTAACACGCGTCAAAGAAGACAAAACGAGGATGAGCTTTTAGCTTTCGCACATCGGATGTACGAATCTCAAGCAAGCTATCATCTATACTGTCATTTTCGCTTCCATTAAGATATTGACGGTCCGTATCGCCATGATGATGAAACAGCATAATGTCAAGTTGAGGATTAGAAATCTCGTCAAGAAACAAATCCTTAACAAGAGGTTTCATATCGAAATCGAGGAATTTGACGTTTCCTCCACGCAAGAAAGCATGAGGGAGCTGTTCACGTAAAGCTATCTGCTCACCAGCCCAGGACAGTCTGTCGTCAGAGTTGTAAGCGTGCCCTCTTGCTACAGAAATGTGGTCAACAATATTGGAGGATTCTTCTTTCTTTAGTCTCACCACCTTGTTGAGATAGTTAGAAAGTAAGACGTACTTGTCCACACCCGGCACGACATTAGGCTTAATACGTGCTGTATAGATGTTTGGGGCCAGATAAGGCTCGCTATCCGAAGTGAGGGAATAGTAATAGAACAGGCTATTATCCTCATCACGACGTATAAACTGAAAATTCAGTCCGAAATCGTCGTAAAATCTGTCGGTAGCCACACTTGACTCCTTCCAGTCACGATTTTGATCCATCTTGAATGCCGAAGTAAGATACTGGGCATCACGCACACGAGGAATTGGAATATCGCCAACAAACACCGCACCTTCAAGAGGTTGCTTCCTGTTATTATGCAAATCCTTGAGAAGAGTACGTAGACGTTCGGGATTCTCCCACTCGTCGACGACGATATATGTGCCGAGACCATCATCCTCAATGCTCTTGCGATAAGCGCGTATGGCATCGCCAACCTTTTCATAACTTGTTCGGTCAACGACAATAGCGAAACTGGTCGATGTCCTCAACGATGGTTTTATAATGTCTGCTCCTTGCAGCATGATGGCAACCATCGTCATGACAACAACGAAAATATGTCTTTTCATATTTGTTCGAACTTAGAAATTAGCACCAAGAGTCAAACTGAAGTTGCTAAGATGGTTAAACATACTACTGTCTCCGTGGTAATAGTCGAAAGAGCCTTTTACCCACGCATGAGTGGTACTGCCACTCTTGACAAGTTGTGAATAAGTTATCTCTGTGCCCGCCTTCCAAGCATCCTGAGTGAGAAAGGCTGCCTCCATAGGCATAACGGTGCTAACGGTGAAGAGGTCAGGCTGACTACCACCATAGCTATAGCCACCACTCATAGACTGTCGAAGTCCTACATTTACGGAAGCCAAGACACGTCGTTGCATGGAACCACGAAGAATGAAGTTATTCTTAAAGGAGAGATTTGCATACAGATTCTCACTATCCATAGTAGTATGAGGAAGTAGGAACTCGTCGTCTGTCATGCGATAAGTCACATCAGCGTCCACACGCCAAGTGTATTCATCTCCCTCAAGTCGAGAAAGCGAATAGCGTAATGACGCGTTGGCAGAGCGATACTTAGCTCTCACATTCTTGAAAATAACGTTCCAACCGGCATTATCAAGACTGTTATCGCGCTGAGAGAAATATTGGGTTACTTTATTGTATCTCCAAGATAGGTCTACCCCAGCCTCGTGTAGATATTTATCACATCCATGCTGGACAGTAACCGAAGCCTTATAGGTATTTATATCCGTCAGGCCCTCCTTCTCAGGTGTGGAATATCCAATCTCGACATTTTCCACATGACGGTTCCAGGCGATCTGAGAAATAACATTCCAAGAGGCTGTATGATGTCCATACTGGAGTCCAGTTCCCCAGACGTTACCAAAATAGTTTGTAGAGCGTTCGCCACCCAGTCCCTTGACGGAATTGCCGAGGCCATACATTTCATAATAGTTATGGTCAACATAATATATCTCACGTGACATGGATGATTCCTCCTTGACAGAGGCATATTCCATATTGGCACCGACGATATCATTGGTGCCGAGAGAGATACTCACAGCTGGTTTCAGCCCCAGTTTGAGATAACGAGCATCCACACGTGGGTCTCGCTGTTTTGCAGCCAAAGTCACGTCATAAGTGCCTTCCAGTCCAAACGCTACACATCCGAGAGGACGAGTGGCAGCCTTGAACGCAAGGTGATAAGACTTGTCGAGCCAATCACTAGTATGCTCATCAGTAACATAGAAAGGCTGTCCACGATATGGGTCACAAAGCGAGGCATTGAAACGCGCATCACTTACGTTGGTATGTGAATAGCTGAAGTCGCCCCAAAGATATGTCTTTCCTACCTTTGTCAGACCTTCAGTATAAACCTTAACCTGTGAGGCATCATCACCATTCTGAGGACGATGGTAAGTGCCATGTTTTTTGGAATATCCTATGCTGATATCTGAATAAGAATTGGGAGCATCAAAGGCGATGCCAGAAGCATTATCTGTTGTCAGCCATAGCTGAGTCTGTTTCAACACATCCAAAGCAGCTGGAGTCAATCCTTTTTCCTGCGAATGACCACAAAGGAAGGACATTGAAAATGCCAGCAGCAGTAAATATTTATTTGTTGTATATTTGAGTTTCATAAAAATTCAATAATTTAGTTGGAATTCATTATACACTTAAATTTGAAGTGTGTTAGAAAGTAACATTCCATGATGGTACGCCTGTGTCATATCTATGCAAAACAGGTACGACACCACGCACAAAGTCACTAGTACTGTTGTTGGTATCCTGGAATATCAAGGCTCCATCATCGCGGCGAAGTGTGTCTCCATTTTGAATGAGCAGGCGACGTGACACTCCCAGTCCGCAATACGTTGCGCCAACCCACGTGATACCGGCGTCTAACACGGCAGGCACTCTCTTGGCATCTACTTTAGACTCGTTGTCGCCACACTCTACGGCATCGAGGACATAATGGATAGGAATACATGCTTTGACATCATCTTCCTCGCCTTCCTCGTAGTTCTGCAGACTCATGTCGTCTATAGGATTCCAAGTTTCTCCTTCTGGAACACGGAAAATTACGAAGGCGCCTCCGAAGACAGGAGTAAGATATTGCGGCATATAGCCCATCTCCTGCTTTCCATTATAAAAGACATGAACCATGTCAAGAGCAGGCTGGTCTGGGAAACGCGGATTGTTCATGTTGAACTCAAACTCTGAATGGCTGCAGTCAACAGGTGAGTTAGGATTATAAATATCCATCTTATGATTTGCAGCAAACTGAGATATTACGGCACTCTCTCCTGGCTGAAGAGGATAGTCATGACCTGTACCAGGGAATTTCCATACCCTCTCTCCATAGACATATTTACCATTGTCATCGCGGTGCCATACGGGCAGTATGCGAGTGGCATTGGTAGGATATAGAGATGCAAAGTATAATCCGTCGAGATATTCTGTTTCGGTTGAGTTGTTATATATTTCATAGAACTGATCTCTGAAATACCAACCTTCACTTCCACAGAAATATATCTCTTTGAAGATAAGTGGACTCACCTTTAGTCCTTGGACTTCAACCTGTAGGTTTCCTGTGCCACTATGCAGAGGTTTATTAACGATATTTCCGTTGACATAATACTCTGTTCCGTCGACATCGTATGCCATTCCCGAAGCCGATACGGTATAGATTCCAGGTACAACACCAGAAAGGTGTACCACATGGGTGTCGTCCACATCCTTCTCATAGTGTATGCCCTCAGAATAGTTGTCGAGCGAGACTTTGAGGTCTTTTATACCATTGAGATTGTCTACATATATATTAAGGCTCACGTTGACATCGAGAGGAGACGTCTCTTCACTATCATTAGCATCGCTAAAACCCTCACAAGAGGTCATGAGTGTTGCTGCCAAAATAGATAGTGCATATTTTACTATAAGATTTGTCTTCATTTCTATAGTTTTAATGACAGTTCCATACCAAAGTAGAATGGACTGTTAAGTGAATAATATACTCCCGGATTGCGCTTACTCTCTCTACGAGGGTAGCTACGGAAAAGGTTATTGGCGAAGAAAGAGATACGAGCCATCTCACCTATTTCCTTTGATATGTTAATATTAAACTGGAAATATGGGCTGTAACTCTCTTTTATTGCAGATGCGTGGTTAACGTTACGTAATAGGTGTCCATAGCCAGCATCCTCAACAGCCTGACGAGTTGTGAAAGCTGGCGAGAACATATTGGCCTTACCATCTTCAAGTGATAGGTAACCTATAGGTATTGAGTCATTATTGAACGTTACCCAATTGCTCTCGTTCCACACAGCCTGCATAGTGACAGAGACAACAAATCCGATGCTTGGGATGTTATGAATGGCACGTAGCGATGTGACAAACTGCTGCTCATGGCCTTCCATGCGGTCAGAACTATAGATACCGATTTCCTGGCGAAGATAAGGTTCAGCACCTGATGCGTCATAATATAGTGGAAGACTATTTTTCGTATCAGTACGTATCCACTGGCCATTAAACTGGAAAGAAGTGCGTATAGCTTCTATATTGTCTACGTTGAGTTCAAATTCCACACCACGAGTGCGAGAAGAGAAACTGTTGGCTGGCGAATAGTATTCCGACAATATTGGATATGTGCCATATAGCATAATATCGTCGTTTTCGTCAAGGTCGTACTCCTTATATACGAATGGAGCATACTTTGGAGACATACCATAGCCGTCTTTTAACTTCTCTTGGAAGGCCGTCACACCTAACTGGGCCTTTCCCAATGATAAGTCGAATCCGATTTCTGCTTTCTCATTGCTTGCTATCTTGAGATCCTTATTCTGAGCGTCTACAATTTTCGTAGTTGTGATAATCATACGTTCATTTTCAGGAATCCAATCGTACGCAAGATCGTTATAATTGATATATTCGAAATAAGCATTCTGAGGATAGAGATAATAAAGCGATGGCATCTTTGCTGCCATTCCCCATCCACCATGTAGGCGTAGCATGTCAGGTATCACATCAAATGAGGCATTGATTCGTGGACACGCCAATCCTCCTGCTACTGATGTGCGATCATAACGGAGTCCTAACTGAAGGTCGAGTGCTCTTTTACCAAGAGCCCACTGGAAATTATACTCACCAAATAGTCCTAAGGTGTTGATATATGGGATGTCTCTATAACTACGAGGACGATAGCTGGCATCAGGATTGGCAACATTTCGCAATGGCGGTGTCTTTACATTCCACTGTGAGCCCTTTCCTTCATTACCGTCACTCTTAAAGTCTACTCCCACGAGGAACCCGTTGTTGACGGCACCGATACTCTTGAAGAAGTTTGCAGTAAGTTTTGCAAAGAGATTTACCTCACGACTGTCCACGCTATAATGTCCTACGTATGTGGAAGGAAGATAATTAGCAAAGAAATGCGAATCTTCTTCCTTAAAGTTGGTTACCTCATTTCCCTCTACATCGTAGACATGAAGTCCTGGGAAATTGCTGACAGTAATTCCATCAACTGTAGTACCAGAATAAGGGGCGTTTCCTGAAGTATAAATCGTCTGATAATAGCTCTGCTTTGA
>JAILIJ010000041.1 GCA_024695315.1 Bacteroidaceae bacterium | reverse complement strand
GTATTATGTTTGTGCCTCTGATCTTTATGGATGGAATGCCTCAAATGTATATTACCTTGTGTCAGATAATATCTATGGACCTTATACCCCTACAAACAATATGTTGAAGATGCCAGGAGCGGAGAATGACTATGGACATGTGACGCAGACTGGTTTCTTTTACACAGTCAAGGGAACAGAAGAGGAGACGGTCATTTATTGTGGTGACAGATGGGCTGGATTTGCAGGAAATGGTAATGGATTCAACCAGTGGTGTCCTATTTCTTTCGTGAATGATAAGCCATATTTCAATTCCCTAAGCCATTGGATGCTTAATGCAGAAACTGGAGAATGGAAAGTGGGAAAAAATAATAATTATGTAAGAAATTTCAGTTTCGATGCTGATAGAATAAAGATTCCAAGTACCAATAAGCCTGCTCAGACATACCTAAAAGGATGGTCCTTCAAGGTTAAAAAAGGTAATGCTATTGTTCAGGGTGGGGCCAACTCTCCTCAACTTAATGCTTCGAACACTTCTTCAGATAGAAGTAGTGTTATGGGAAATTGGTGTTTGAACATATATGATAAAGTCGATTACACTCGAACAGTTTATCAGACTATCAGTTCTACTCCTGTTGTAGAACTAACGGACGGTATGTATTCTATGGAGGCTATGGTGCGTTGTGGAAGTGAATATAAAGAATTGTATATGTATGCTAAGTGTAATGGAGAGACATACCGCAAGGATGTAACTTCTTCCGATGGCAAATGGCGTAAGATAAGGATTGATGACATCATGGTCAAGGGAGGAAAAGTTGAAATCGGTTTCTATGCAGATGGTGCCGCTGGCGCATGGTGTAGGATAGATGATGTCAGTTTCATAAGAAAAGCAGATTTAGCAGACGCTATTCAGGCTGTAAAGGATGGTGGTTTATATAATGGCAATTCCGCTATTTATTCACTTGATGGCATTAAGCGTGAAGCTCTAACTAAGGGCGTGAATGTGGTCCGGACCGTATCTGATGGTATTGTAACCACAAAGAAGGTTTGGGTAAAATAATCTTGTTAGACCTTGTTGTAATATTTATGATATAAGATCATAGGTGGAAAAGAAATTTAATGTACGAAAATATATAAATTTATGAAATATTTATTATCTGTATTACTTGTGTCTGTATCACTATCTGTTTTTGCACAAGATATAGCCAAGATTACGAAGCGTAAATTGGTAAGCAAGAATATTGTTTGTCAAAAGGAAATAGACGGTGGCGGTTCTGGTATGTTTTCTGCTATAGCTGTAAAGGAAAAGAGCCTGCCGGATTATGTTGTTTACCGTCCAAAGGATATTTCCTTAGCTTCAGATCGAGAAAAGAAGTTACCTGTACTTATATGGGCAAATGGGGCTTGTATGGATACCCCTATAGACTATGAGCGTATGCTTATCGACGTAGCCTCACGCGGATATGTTGTTATAGCCTTGGGAGAATTGAGACAGGATCCAAAAGAGCGTAAAGAGATGAACACCGAGTCTTCGATGATTACAAAGGCCATTGATTGGATGTGTGGGCAGGTGCAAGATTCTAAAAGCGATTATTATGGTCGTGTTGATGTTACAAGAATTGCGGCTGCTGGTCATTCTTGTGGCGGCGCTCAGGTACTCAGTTGTTGTTCCGATCCACGTCTAAAGACATATATTATTTGTAATGCAGGTATGGGAAATATGCAGATGGCAGGAGCGAGTCCTAAGTCGCTTAGCCAGCTCCACGCTCCTATTCTTTACCTCACAGGTGGTCCTGGAGATGTTGCGTATAAGAATGCTCAGATTGATTTCGAACGTATAGACAAGGTGCCTGTTGCGCTTGCTGATATGGCTACTGCTGGTCATGGTGCCACGTATTCACAGAAGGGTGGTGGTGAGTTTGGGAAAATGGTCCTCTCATGGCTTGATTGGCATTTGAAAGACAAACAGGCTAATAAGGCCGTGTTTGCTAATTCCGATTTGCGTGCCTTCCCTCAGTGGACTATGAAGCAGCGTAATTTTGATGCCAAGGTTAAAGAACTTGTTATTATGAATGGCAGTAGAAAAATATATGGCATTGCCAGTGAGCCTACTAATGTAACAAAGAAGAAGGTCGCTATTGTCAGTCATGGTTTCAACGGAACACATCATTTTGCCAAGGACTATTTCCAAACGCTAAATTCGTTGGGTTATCTCGTTTATACTTTTGATTTCCCATGTGGTTCTGTAAATAGTAAGAGCGATAACAATACAATGAATATGTCTGTTGTTGACGAAAAGAATGATCTCAAGGCTATTGTGCGCCATTTTCAGTCACAGTCGGATATTGATAAAGATAATATCGTGCTTATCGGTGAGAGCCAGGGCGGATTTGTTTCTGCAATGGCTGCTGCTGAACTGAAATCAGAAATCAGCAAGCTAATACTCATTTATCCAGCGCTATGTATTCCTGACAACTGGAATGCGCGCTATAAGA
The DNA here is from genome assembly GCA_024695315.1 of Bacteroidaceae bacterium. Taxonomy (GTDB): domain Bacteria; phylum Bacteroidota; class Bacteroidia; order Bacteroidales; family Bacteroidaceae; genus Minthosoma. The sequence continues at coordinate 5,793 of JAILIJ010000041.1, read as the reverse complement.
ATGTGGAGGATATTCCAGATACCACAAGGCTATGGAACGTACCTATGGGTAAGAGATTCTTTATGGAACTTCGTGATATGAAGGTTTATGAGACTATTACACAATATGAAGGTCCTGTACAGATTATTCATGGTTCTAAGGATGCTGTTGTGCCGCTTTCTTACTCAGAGGAAGCGATGAAAAGATATAAGAATGCTCATCTTGGTGTGATCCCTGGAGCAGGCCATGGATTTACGCCAGAGCAAAGAAAAGTCTCTAATATGTTTGTTAAGGAGATGTTGTCTAAGTAATATGGTTTTTTATTGCATTTGATTGGTTTATGTAATTGCATGCGAAGGAGGCTTGGAGGATAATTCCTCCGAGCCTCTTGATTTATTTTTATTTCATGTTGTTGCTCTTTTGTATAAATTTTTTTTCTTCGTCAGTATAATATAAAAATCTATCCATCGATATTTATTTTTTAGAAAAGTAAAGCGAGGCTATGATGTAGTCCCGCTTACTTTTTTGTTGTATGTATTCCTGATTCTATATTTATGACTCAGCTACTATGCAAAAGTGTCCAAGAGTCTTTTCTTTTTCCGTGGTGATATATTTATATCCTGCGGCCTCTATTATCCTTATTGTTTCCTTGTAGGATTCTAGGTTTGCATCGCTGCCATTTCTGTCAGTTTTATTATAGCAAATAATAAGTTTGCCACCAGGTTTAACTACACGTCGTATTTCCTCGAAAGTTCTTTGTGGTTCATCCCAGCTATCTACGTCATCGGATATTACGGCTTTATCAAAACAGTTATTGGCGAAATTCATGCTTCTTGCCGACCCTGTTAAGATCATACACCTACACATTTTTATAGCCTTATTGTTGCGTGATGAGGCCGTATTAGCCATCTCGTATGAACGATCGAGTCCTGTGACGTGACCGTCAGGAACGAGGTCCAAGAGTCGAGATACTATTTCACCTTTTCCACACCCAACGTTAAGCACTTTGTCGTCATTTTTGAAATTGAAATGTGTTAGCCAGCGTGTGTCGATAGAAGTTCCAATGCTGAGAAAAGGTCTCAGCATCCTGGAAATTCTGTCTTTTTGTTCTCGTAGTACGTTCATAGTTATAAATTTTAGTTAATTATTTAAGGTGGGTTACTAATTCCTTTTTTATTGAGACGTCCGGATTTCACAATCAGGACGTCCCTTTTTTCAACACTTAAAATGATAATTATTTTACAACTAATATTAATTTTTATATTCACTAGTTTATTAGACCAGCAAATTATATCATATCATTTTTGCCGAGGAATATCAACATGGTATATCCTAGTATAAGTCCTATTAGTCCCATGAAGACACCTACACGCATCATGTATTTTTGTTCTATAAGTCCCGTAGCATGTGCCAGAGCATTTGGTGGTGTTGAGATAGGTAGAACCATGGCGAGAGAAGAACCGAGAGCCACACCTATAAGAAGTGTGCTGACTCCTCCGTATGGTGCGAGTGTATTTTCTGCCGACACGCCTGCAAGTCCAAGAATAGGGATGAGCAGATTTGCTGTAGCCGTATGACTTATGAAGTTAGCCATGGCATAGCATATCAAACCGCTTCCAATAATCATAAGAATTGGTGACCATGTGTCGAAAGGTATTGTTTTTATGATATGATGTGCTAGTCCTGAGTCCTGCAGAGCTTCTCCAAGAGCAAAACCTCCGGCTACCATCCACAGTACCGACCAGTTTATCTCTTCTAGTTCTTGTCTGCCTATTATTCCGCATACACATAAAACGCCAACTGGTAGCATTGCCACGACCATTGAGTTTACGCCAGTATATTTATCTAAACACCAAAGTAGGACTGTTATAGCAAAGACGACGTATACAATTATTGAGCGCCAATCTTTCTTTGTTTCCCCCTCAATATTCAGTTCTATGTTTTTTTGTGTGAAAGGGAACATCGTTTTAAGTACGAACCAAGCTATTATGAGTAGTCCTATAGCTAATGGAAACATGAAAGTCATCCATTCTCCGAATCCTATATTATAATTCAAGCCTTCAGGATTGTTAAGAAATTTCAAAGCTATAGAATTAGGAGGTGTACCTATTGGAGTTCCTATACCACCTATGTTGGCTCCCACAGGTATAGCGAGTGCCAGTCCTATCTTCCCTTTTCCGTCTGCTGGTAGTGTTTTGAGCACAGGCGTCAGGAATGTCAGCATCATGGCCGCAGTAGCTGTGTTTGATAGGAACATAGAGAATAGTCCTGTTACGAGTAGGAAACCGAGTAGCACATTTTCAGCTTTTGTGCCGAAGGGTTTTAGCAGAACCTTTGCCAGTAGAACGTCAAGTCCTGTTTTTGTTGCCGCTATGGCGAGTATAAATCCTCCGATGAAGAGCATTATGATAGGGTCGGCGAAACATGCCATTATCTTCTTGTGTGATAAGGCGGTGCCTAAAGTCTCTGGTGAGTCAGACATAAGCCATGCCAGGGAACTGTCGCTGCAGGTGAACAGTAGAATCACTATTAGAGATACCGATGTCGTCCATGCAGGTATGGCTTCGAAGAACCACATCAGCGTAGCAAAGCAGAAAACTGATATCACTCGTTGTTCGATAATCGTTAGTCCTTCGATTCCGAATGCTTCTGTTGGTAAAAACCAAAGTAGCAGTCCAATACCAAAAGCTATAACTAATTTTATAACTCGTGTGTCGTTAGTAAGTGCTTTCAGTTTGTACTTACGCTTGTGGTGTTCCTCGACTAGGTCGTTTCCTTTGAAACTTTTAAACATTATTCTTTATTTTAAGTTAGAGTGCATTTTTTATAGCCGTCCCGAAGTGTTGACTCTCTCGCCTGGTAGCATACAGATACTCGGCGGAGAATAAGCGCTCCGACAGCCAATATTTTATTTATGTCATGATTGATAATGTTCGTAATCCCGCGAACACATCTTTATAATGCAGATGGCAGGTCTTCTGACTTTATCCTTGGTATAACTCGGTCTTCCCAGAGATTTCAAAACATAAGTTTTGACTCCAGTGACACTGTTGGTTATGCCTTAAAAAAGGATTCACAGCATCGGGTAATGTCGTAGACTCACACTACGTTCCCATCTTAGCTCCGCAGCCATCAAAGATGGTGGGAGAACCAAATGCGTTGCAAATGTATATAATAATGGTGAATTGAACAAAATAAATTGCCGAAAATTTTACTTTTTTCTTCTTTGTAGATTTAAGATTTATGAATTGATGTATAATCCTATAACCGTATACCTGTCTCGTCTTATTGTCATGCCGCCTTTTAATCGACAAACTTGATGGCCGTCTAACTGTAAAATCGCGCCCCCCTTCACAACCGTCCCAACCTCACATCATTCTTTTTTTGAAAATTTGTTGGCAGTAATTAGTCCTGCGGAAGAAAGTGTTACGACTAAAAAAATTATGCCGATATATGTAGAGTCGTGATTTATTGTTATAATATGTAAAATCATAAGAAGAGCAAAGAGGAAAATAGGGCAAGAAATCATAATGCGAAGTTTCTTCACGTTATATCTTGATTTTTCCTGTTTGCTGGCGGTATTATAACCAGCTATAAAGTGATCCCCTTTCCCCATGACAATCATGGTTCCTATAATAATAAATAATACGGTCAAACACATTATAATAATAACGTCCATAACAAAAACTCCCCCCAAAAGTGTTTTTAATCTAAAATAGTATTCTTACGCGATGAGCGTTTTGTTCATTTTTTCTCATCCCTTATGTATGGTCAAAATTAGTGATTTCTTGAAAAAAATCAAAATTGATTGGGGCAAAAGTTACCTTTTTTGCAAATTTTAAGACTTGGAAGGTAAAATTTGAGTAATCTATAAGTGAATCATATAAATCAACATCATTTTCTTCTTTCTAATAACTTCCGAATCTCAAATTGTATTGTTTTGTGTATATGCCGTTATTTTTTTTTCCTGTTATTTGGGGGAGCATGTCCGGATTTTATTTATCCTTTTACTCCCCCCATATATAATATTGTTTGACAGATTGAACCAATATGCTCAGTCCTTTTCAAAGTTTCATTTCTTACATTGAACGAAATGAAAATCGTGAAGTGTACATATTGAGTTTATAGGATCGTCAGATGAGAAGACGAAGAATAGCGCATGTTTGCCGTTATAGTGCTTTAGATTCTCAACAGGTATAATCTCTTCTGCGCTTTTAGTCGTTTTTATTGCCTTAATATTCAGACTTCCTATTTTTACCCCTCCGTCCTCTGTTGAAGGCCTATCAAGAAAAATATCCATTTTTCCCTTTGTGCCCATAGGTTGGAAATGAAGAGCCAACGTAAGTCCGTCCTTACCGTATGTCTCGCTGAAATTGAAATATTTATATCCTACTACCGAGCCATCGTTGTTGTTTACCATATCACATTTATTTATTGCGAGGTCGTAAACATTCTTCCTGCCGTCATATTGGTCTCTTTTAATCTCTATATGTGAACCATAGTAGTTCATATTAGGGTACTCCTGTGTTGCCGTTTTTTTTGCTGTGAAATAACAAGCTATGCCCGCAGGATATCGCTTCCAAGGATTCAGTCCATTAGTCTCAAATCCCTCAGATGTAAATTCAGCTTGACTGATTTTCACATATCCATCTTTACCTACCATGACCTCCACATCCACAGGTGCTACCATAGCTTGACGTGAATATTCCGTTGTGCCAGCCTGTCGATGGTAGAAAAGCCACCATTTACCATTTATCTCACATATACTGCCGTGCGTGTTACCAGCTGGACATGCCGTTGCTACTTTTGTTCCGTCCTTTCGTGTTTCAATTCCTCGTCCGTCAATAATTGTTCCTCCGTATGTCCATGGGCCGAGTGGATTATTACTATAGCAGTAAGCGAGAGTATAATTTGTTGATGGCAATCCACATTCGCCATTATTCGTTATTCTGCTGTAAATGAAGACGTACTTATCTTTTATTTTTCTTATTGATGAGGCTTCAAAGAATCTGAATGTCTTGTCTTGGTGGAAATTTGGAATCATATCCTCCACAATTTTAGTTCCCTCTTTGACCGTTGCCATGGTGTTTGGATCCAGTTCTGCGGCGTATGAACGTTCAAATCCCCAGTAACCATACACTCTTCCGTCGTCATCAACGAATACGGCAGGGTCAAATCGTATAGGTCCCACGGTCTCTTTGCTATTTTGTGGATTCCAATTACAAGGTTTGAACGGTCCATCAGGTCTGTCTGCAGAACATACCATTGTCTGTCGTCCTCCTTCTTGGTTGTTTGGATAAAGATAGTAAGTCTTCTTACCACTCTTGTCCACCTTAACGGTTACGTCTGGCGCATAGAGTACATCTCCGTGTTTGTCATTGTGAAGCCATTCCCCGTTAGCATCTTTCTTAGATTCGAATATTGTGCCATCCAGTCTCCAGTTAGTTAAGTCGTTAACGTCAGCCGACCATACCACTTGGTCTCTACCGCAATATTCTGTTACCAGATTATCATGTGATCCATAGATATATACTCGTAATTTTCCTGGATTGTCAGGGTCTTCAAACACATAAGGTTCTCCGTCAGGAATAAATTCCCAAAGCGGTAGAAATGGATTTTGTGCATTAACGTTAGTCATGACCATAGCCATGAAAGCCGTTATTAGAATTTTTCTGTTCATAGTTTTAGTTTTCTTTGGTTAACGTATTCGCAAAAGTACGAAATATTTTATAATGCAAAAAATTTATTCCATTATTATTTTGTAATGCGAAAAATTTATCTTCAAGAATATGTAAAAATGTAATCATGTAATTC
>JAILIJ010000024.1 GCA_024695315.1 Bacteroidaceae bacterium | reverse complement strand
GCATCTGTAAACTGCTGACGCTCACCCATTGTAGATGGATCACAAAGCATAATGCGCAACTTCACATCACCATCGCCATTAGGGTTACGTGCCCAAACAGAGAAGCGATATTCTGCACCCTTTTGGAAACCAATACCGAAGAATCCTTCGTTCTCAAGACCAGAATATTTATCTGAATGGCCAGAATCTCTCAATCTCACATAATGTGGATTCTTATTGAAAGGACCATCGTTCTTAAGTTCAAATTTACCGAATGCCTTCCATCCCATAAAATGCTGTGGAAACTCAAAAGAACGGTTCTTAACAAGTTCACCATACAAGCCTCCGTCTGCTGCATAGTTGATGTCCTCAAAGAAAATACCATACATGGTAGAAGGTATTCCTCCACCCAACTTAGATGTATTCACATCAAAGGTGTGAGTTTGTGCTGACATACCTGTCGCAAAAGCCATAGCAGCCAGCATTGCTCCAAATTTCTTCATAAAAGTTTTTAAGTAGATTTAGTATTAAATAAGTATTTTGGGCAAAGATAAGATAAAAAATTGAAAAATATCGTAACTTTGCGCTAAATATCAATAATTAGTACAAAAACGAATATATGCTACATCTGTATCCAGAACTAACCTCAGCTTTTGCTTTCTCCACAGAGCGACACGGCGGAGTGTCAAAAGGGGCTTACGCTTCCTTTAATGCTAACCATTATTGCGGAGACAATACGCAGGACGTGGAGAAAAACAGACAATTACTTTGTTCTGCACTTGACATTCCAAGGACAAACCTAATAATACCTCACCAAACACATGACACTCGTACTCTTGTTATAAACGACAAGTTTATGAATCTACCCATCGACGTAAAGATGACCATACTTGAGGGTGTTGATGCCGTATGTACTAATCTTCCAAAAGTTTGTGTCTGCGTATCTACAGCCGACTGTATTCCTGTACTCATTAGCGACCCTGTTCACGGAGTTGTGTCAGCTGTTCATGCCGGATGGCGCGGTACGGTAAAAAGAATTGTTAAAGAGAATTTAGACGCTCTAACATCACGCTACGGCACCAATCCTGCCGACTGTCAAGCCATCATAGGCCCTGGAATCTCGCTTGACGCTTTTGAAGTTGGCGACGAGGTATATGAAGAATTTCGTAATGCAGGTTTTAATATGGAGCTTATTTCCAAACGATTCCCTACCACGTCAACATCTGAGGCAACAAAAGAGAAATGGCATATCGATCTGCCTTTGTGCAACAAACTCCAACTCATGGAATGTGGCGTAAAAGAAGAAAATATCCACCTGTCAGGAATATGCACATATAATCAATCTGACGATTTCTTCTCTGCACGCAAACTTGGTATCAAGAGCGGAAGAATACTGAATGGAATAATGAGAAAATAGGTTCTCTATAAATAAAATTCTTCTACATCAAGGACTTTCATCAGATTCTTATCTGCATGTTTATTAAAGCCTTTTGTTCTAATGCTATGTCACCAAAAAGACGGTTAGATATAGTCCCATATCGCTTTGTATATCTACAACAGACCTTACATCTTGAAGTTTTACAAAAAATCATGCGTTTTACAATCGTTAAACAACTGTTAAACGACAAAGGCTGAGGGTGCATCTTAAAAAGACACACCCTCTTACGAATATTATTTTATTTTTTTGACCAAACAAAACCTTAGAATCACAATGTATTCCATCGACAACTAGTGTAACAAGATGCAAACAAGATTTTATATCTGAAATATCGTTCAAAAAAAAGTGTTTTTTCACCTAGAAACAACGACTGCAATGCACATGAAATAATAATTAGAATTTATCATAATATAAATTTATCAGTTTTTTTGACACGATAAAGGCACAACAATTTCTGAGAGTAGTTAGAAACTTCAATATAATTATAAAAACATAAACGAAAAGCATGGAAAAGTATGGAAAAGTATGGAAAAGCATCGAAAAGTATGGAAAAGTATAGAAAAGCATAGAAAAGTATGGAAAAGCATCGAAAAGTATGGAAAAGCATCGAAAAGCATATTTATTATTATCTGGTTTTGTATATTTGTAACGCATTTCTGAGACGATGGTTTTACGAACCTGATACGAAGGTGATACGAAGCGTTGCCGAAGAAATTTACAGGTAAAAAGTGTCCAAACAGATGTTTTCATTTTTGGAGACTGACATTACTAACATCGTAACCTACGTTAACGAAAAAAAAAGAATAAGGAATCTGCAACATCAATAACACACAACAATATAGTAAAAAGGCTGTAAATGATTGATGACGGAAAAACTTATTGTTAATTTCCGAAATTGAGGTAATTTAAACATGAACGAAAACACATGACTTTCAAATATTTTACCTTAATTTTGCCACCAAATGATAAAATCAAAATATTAAGAAAACAAAATAATCAATATGAAAAAACTTTTAATATCTCTATTAATCCTATTTGCCAGTTTGTCTGCTAATGCACAAAAACAGGCTAAAGTTTATTTCACTTCAGAAATAACACCAGAAAGTCTTGTACGTATCTATGATGCTCTTGGAGTTCCTGCACATGGACATGTAGGAGTGAAAATCAGTACTGGCGAACTTGGTGGCAATAATTATCTCAAACCACCATTTATTCGTAACCTTGTTGAAAAAGTCAATGGTACAATCATCGAGTGTTGTACTGCATACGGAGGAAGTCGACAAGATGTAAACAAACATTGGGAGACAATCCACGAACATGGTTTTGACTCTATATTTGCCGTTGACATAATGGACGAATATGGTGAAATGCGTATTCCTGTCAAAGACCAGAAATGGATTAAATATGATATCGTAGGCGACCATCTCGCTAACTACGACTATTGTATCAACCTCGCACACTTCAAGGGACATGTCATGGGCGGTTTTGGCGGTGTGCTTAAAAACCAGTCCATTGGCTTTGCATCAAGTGCAGGTAAAGGATATATACATTCACATGGAATAACTTCTAAGTTGCCAGATGCATGGCAGCACACTCAGCCACAAGATGCCTTTCTTGAAAGTATGGCTGCTGCAGCTCAGGCGGTTGCTAACTACTTTGGTGAAGGTAATATTGTGTATATAAATGTTCTAAATAATATCTCTATAGACTGCGACTGTGACGCTCATCCTCATGCGCCAGAAATTGAAGACATAGGAATCGTGGCTTCTACCGACCCAATAGCTTGCGACCAAGCTGCCTATGATTTGATTTACAACATTAAGGCAGACGAAAAGAATAATCCAGAGCCTCTCAAACAGCGCATTGAAAAACAGCATGGCTACCACATCATCGAATGGGGAGAAAAAATCGGAATGGGAACAAGCAAATATAAAATTATCAAACTGTGAAATCACTAACAAAATTTTTTTTAGCTGCCGCAGGCACACTTGCCGTAGCTAATGTATCAGCAGAACGAGTGGACACGCTCGAGAACGTAATCGTAACAGGAACTCGTAATGCTACAGACATACGGCATCTGCCTCTGACAGTCACATCGGTAAACAGAGAAAAAATAGAGAATAGCCACGACATATCACTACTTCCTGTGGTGACACAACAAACACCAGGACTCTTTACCACAAGCAGAGGTATGATTGGATACGGAGTAAGTACCAACTCGGCTGGAGCCATGAAGATACGTGGCGTGGGAAGCGGAGCGGAACTACTTGTTCTTATCGATGGACAACCACAATACGCAGGACTTATGGGACATCCTATACCTGACGCCTATCAGTCTATGATGGCTGAAAAAGTAGAAATACTACGTGGACCAGCTTCTTTATACTACGGAAGCAACGCTATGGGAGGTGTCCTCAATATCGTTACTCGTGAGCCAAAAGATGGAGTCAAGACTAACATCAGAATGCAGGCTGGATCATACGGCACATGGCAAGTGGAAGGAAGTAACATGGTGAACTGCGGAAAATTCTCAAGTTTCGTGGGAGTAAACTATGGAAAGACAGACGGACATCGTCCTAATAGCGAATTCGAACAATATGCAGCATTTGCTAAGTTAGGATACAGAATAACAGACGAATGGAAAGTGGCATGGGACATGGACCTCACACAGTTCAATTTTGACAATCCGGGTCCTGAGTCTGCTCCATTATATGATGCAACAGCTAAGATAGTAAGAGGACTGACAAGCCTTTCTCTGAGAAATGATTATGGATGGACAAATGGTAGCATCAGAGGATATTACGACTGGGGACACCATAATATTAACGACGGACATGTGGCTTCTGCCGCTCCACGCAAATATCTATACAAACATGATGACTTCATAGGAGGAATAAGCATTTTCCAAAGTGCTCAACTATGGGATGGCAACAGAACAACCGTAGGAGTTGACTGGCAACATTTCGGAGGAGAGGCTTGGAACGACTCACTCGCAGGGGCAAACAAATATTTTAACAAGATAGAAAATCAAAATGAGATTGCTGGCTATGTAGACTTCAGGCAAGACATTACGGAATGGATTTCTATGGATGCTGGTATTAGATATGACCATCATTCTCAAAGTGGTACAGAATGGGTGCCTCAAGCTGGAGTTTCTTTCCATACTAGCTCTTCGTCTGACATCAAAGCACTCGTAAGCAAAGGATTCAGAAATCCTGTCATCTCTGAAATGTACATGTTTGCCGCTAATACAGAACTTGAACCAGAGAGCATGATGAATTATGAGCTGTCATTCCAGCACAGAGGTTCTAATGGTTCTTTCGGAGCAAATGTATATTACATAGATGGCAAAAACATGATAGAACGTGCTGCTAATCCTAATGGCGCAGGAATGCTTCAGCAGAACATCGGTACTTTCTATAACTGGGGATTTGAACTGAATGGAGACTATCGTTTCAATCGCCATTGGGCTGTAAATGCTAATTATTCGTTTCTTCACATGAACAAGCACGTTACTGGTGCTCCAGAACATAAATTGTTCGTACAGGGACAATATAACGTTGGTATTCTGACTCTCTTGGCTGACATGCAATATATCAATAGCTTGTACGTCAAAACTGGCAAAACTGAAGAAGTAGAGAAATATCTGCTCTTTAACCTTTCTGCCAATATAAAAGCCTCAAGCAACGTATCTCTTTTTGCTAAGGGCGAAAACCTATTAGGACAAAAATATCAGACTTATGCAGGTTTCTGGATGCCTAAGGCTACATTTATGGGTGGTATGAAAATAAACTTCTAATTTCTATATCATACAAAAATGTAGCAATAAAAATCCCTCATAACCTGCCTCGACAAGTCATGAGGGATTTTTCTATCCTAAATGCGTTACTTCAAAAGAGATTTTGCCTTGCGCTTGTATAATTCTCGTATCTCTGGTATTTCTGCTAAACCACGAAAGAGAACATCTACCTTGAAGCCTTCACTCTCAAGTTTGGACCTATAGTCACCATCAATATCCTTTAAGGTATGATTGCCACACACAAGAAGTAAAGGAACAAGTGTAACATGTTTGATTTTCGAGTCTTGTAACTGACGAATCGTGGTCTTAAAGGTTGGATACCCCTCTATTGTACTTACGAAAATATTGTCGGCAGACTCGTCCTTTAACATATTATCAAGGATGGAATATGTACCTGTACTGGAATAAGTATTTCCATGTCCAACATACACCACCCCATCACGCTTGGACGCTTTTGGAGAGGCTGCTCGCAATATTGAGACAACATCCCGGAAATCATCGAGATTATGAAGCAGAGGACTGCCTACCACAACTTTCTTAAACATTGGTTCGGCTTTCTCTATTTCCTTACGCAACTCAGACATTTCCGTTCCGTCAAGAAGAAGAGTAGGAAGGACATATACCGTATCATATCCGTCAAGACGGAGACGCATCATAGCTTCAAGCGGAGAATCTACGCGTACACCCTCCTGGGCCATCTTTTTTCGTACATAAGGGGCTATATATGCCTCACGTACTTCAACAGCCGAATTATCGGCCTGTATATCATGAAAGATGAGATCGATGGTCTTCTTCCTCGTCTCAGCAAGAGAAGAACCATACTGCGCTACAAGAATAGCAATATGACCCTGTGCACACACCAAAGGAAAGGCGCAGCACAGGGCCATAATAATTAGATATAGTCTTTTCATCTATATGACAAAAATTACTTGATGTTCTTCAAAACTGACAGACGGTCAAAGTAATAACCGCTTGCAATCTGAGCTCCCTTAACAAGAGTGCCAGCCTTAACATCATAGACATAGATACGTGTTACATCTACAGCCTCATCTGGGTTAACACCCACATAAACCTTTCCGTTGAAATATGCTACACGGTCTGTGAATGAACCACAACTTGCAGGAAGGCTCTTACCCTCGTATGTGAGTTCTGTAAGCTCCTTTGTATCAAGGTCAAAGATGTAATAGAAACTATTGAAAACATTCTGTCCCCATGCTGAAGATGTATATTTGACATTACTGTCAACAAGGCCAGCCTTAGCAGGGTCCATGATATAGAGCATACACTTGTTGTCGCCAATATATTCTGCGGTAAGAATCTTACCATAGTCTGTTGTATTCATAGCGATCCAGTTCTCATCAGCCTTATACTCGCCCTTGTTGATACGAACAAGTGAGCCATACTGCTGAGTATTCTTAGAAGATTCTGGAATCTGTGTTCCACAAGAAATGTAAAGATTCTCATTATCGTCAAAGAACATCTTGTCCTGCTGAAGCTCTCCAAAAGCAGTACCAGTCATCTCCTGAACTCGAGTCTCATGGTAAACATTCTTGATTTCCATAGTAGAAGCGTCAACAAATGCAATATACATAGCTTGCTCAGAAACAGCCTTATCTGTAAACGCATAAATAATTGTATTATCAGACTTACGATACGTAGCTAAACCACTTGTACTGAAAGAAGATATGCTATCGCCAGTAGCCTTATACCAATAATCTGTCAAATCAAGAATTCCCTCATCCTCAAGAGAAAGACTTGTACCATTATCTTTGACACGTGACCAGTAAATATAATTCTTACCTTCAACAGTAGGAAGAATACCAGAACCAGCAGCTGTGTTAGAACCGAAGAATACCAATTCATCATCATTTATCCAGGCATGTGTGTACTTACGAGCCTGGAATACAGCCTCACCAAATGGGCAACGTGCTATGGTAGTAACACCAGTATTTGAAATCTCATACTTACCATACCAGGAATTACTCTTTGGAGCTGCCTCATAATAATAGCCGTCCTTAATGATAGCCTCAGTATCATATTCAGCAACATCAGCTCCAATGCCTTCAATATTGATAACGTATGTTGGACTTTCTACAGAATCTACAGATACACTTCGTATATATGTACTACCAACGCCCTTGGATGACATACCAGTTGTGGCACCTGTGCTGACAAGTACATCAAAATGATAGTCTCCAGATACAACAAGAGAAGAATTATCTATATCATCGTCATCATCAGAACATGACGCAAATCCTGCACAAAGTGCAAATGCCGCAAATGAGGCAGCAAAAAACTTT
>JAILIJ010000004.1 GCA_024695315.1 Bacteroidaceae bacterium | reverse complement strand
TTCGGTAATGATGCAGACGGGATTGGATTTGCCTTCTATCTATCGCGAGACAAGCGAGGGAGGTTTGGCAAAGCATTATATACAGATGGAGTAAGGCTGACGAGATATTTTTTCTCCTTGTTTTTCTATTACTCAATATTTTCTCCGTGGTTTTCTCTCTAAAAAGGTTAGAGAACCAAGGAGATTTTTTGTTTTTTACGAGAATATTTTACGATAAGTCTATTTCGCGATTTTGTGAAAATGTGAACTTTGGGTGATAATGGGGATTGTTTGTGGTTAAAAAAAGTTAAATATTTAAGGAATTTTCTGCGAAATTTTGAAAAAGGAACGTAATTTATTATATTTGTATATTCATCTGACGATGTGCGTTCGTGTCCGAATCTAAAAGGGATGAGTTGAAAAAATAATCGACAAAAAAATCATACTCATCAGCGAAGGAATTCGAAGACGTTACGAAGGTGATACGAAGCGTTGTCGAAGGAGGTGGGGTAGAAAGGTACGTTCTTTTTGACGTGCTTTTTTTGTTTTTTATGATAAGGTATGACTAACCTTTTTTATGTTTTGGTTGTATCTGACGAGTTAATCAAATTATGTGGTAAAAAAGAAAAATGAGAATTTGTTCGCAGCCTGATTTCGATCCATACCATTCTTCTCTTTTACTACTTTCAAAACAAAAAATATAGTCGTTAGAACTCAAGTTCGTTGAATGTCTTGCGTCCTTTTACGTAATATTGCCATATAATTGATATGTTGTATCTCTCCTTTATGTGGCCAGTCTTGCGTTTTGTAAGGAGCAGCTGTCTGATAGGCTTGTATTCTGCTTTCATCTTATAGAAAGAACGACGAGCACGGAATACGGCTTTCATGTTGGCAAAGTCGAATTTTGCAAGGAATTGGAATGCGGCAACATAGTCTAGTATTGCGCGGACAACCATCACGCTTCTTAGTTCTTCGGCAGGAAGATTCTTATATAGCATCAATAAGTTGTTGCGGAAATTAAGAAAAGTCTTTCTTGGGTTACCCTGGTTAAGAGTGGCTCCCCCTAAATGGTAGGCTGTGCTTTGAGGAATGCACACTATGTCTTTGCCCATGGTACGAAGTCGCCAACATAGGTCTATTTCCTCCATGTGGGCAAAGAATCTATGATCAAGACCGCCGCTCACCGTCCAGTCTGATGCTCTTACCATAAGTGCAGCTCCTGTAGCCCATAATACAGAACATATAGAGTCGTATTGGTTTGTGTCATCTTCTATTGTTCCCAGTATTCTGCCTCGACAGAAAGGGTAGCCGTAGCGATCGAGGAAGCCTCCACATGCGCCAGCATATTCAAAAGCCATCGTACCGTCATGGAGATCTTTGGCTTCTTGCTGTTCCAGAACCTTGAGGTCGAGAAGTTTTGGTTGGCAGGCACCACAATTAGGGTGAGTATCCATATAGTCGGAAAGAATCTTATCCCAGTCCTTCTGAACTATTCTCACGTCAGAGTTGAGTAGAATGAAATATTCGTATTCCTGAAGTTGTGCAAGTGCTCTATTATATCCTTCTGCAAAGCCATAGTTATCTTCCATAATGATGGTGCGTACTTGTGGAAATTTATCCGCAAGCATAGAGATAGAATCGTCTGTGGAGGCATTATCCGCAACGATAACATCTCCATAACTATTGTCTATTACAGAAGGTAGATATTTCTGCATCATACTGGAACCATTCCAGTTGAGGATTACGATAGCTGTTTTCTTCATATTGTAGGTCTATTCAACAATAGTAGCTGTTAGGGCATCTTTCTTTTCGTTGAAATCTCCGAGTTTCACTCTTACGATCTTGTTGTCAAGTTCTGGCGTGTTTGGAATTTCAACTTTAACATAATTGTCAGTAAAACCATGCATAGGTCTTGATTTCTGTGCATGTTCGAAAAGTACAGGTTTTATCTGTCCTATCTGTGAGGCATAGAATTCTGCAAGTTTCTCTTCTGAAAGAGAGAGCAGACGTTGGCTGCGTTCGTGCTTGGTCTGTGGAGTGACAATATATGGTATTTCGAGAGCCTTTGTGCCTGGGCGCTCAGAATAAGAAAATACATGTAGCTGAGTGATAGGAAGGCTCTTGATGAAATTATAGGCATTCTCAAAGAACTCTGGAGTCTCTCCACGTGTGCCTACGATGACATCAACGCCAATAAAGCAGTTTGGAATAAGCGATTTGATGAGTTCTATCTTATGACGGAAAAGTGACGTGTCATATTTCCTGTGCATGAGTTTGAGCACATCATCAGAACCCGACTGAAGAGGGATGTGAAAATGTGGCATGAATTTCTTTGATGTGGCGCAGTATTGGATAATCTCGTCAGTCAAGAGGTTTGGCTCTATGCTTGAGATGCGGTATCGCTCAATACCTTCAACTTGGTCGAGGGCTTTTACAAGGTCAAAGAAAGATTCACCTGTTGTATGGCCAAAGTCGCCGATATTTACACCAGTTATGACGATTTCTTTTCCGCCATCTGCTGCTACTTGTTCTGCCTGCTTGACAAGAGATTCTATGCTGCCATTTCTGGAACGTCCGCGAGCAATAGGAATTGTGCAGTACGTACAGTAATAGTTGCAGCCATCCTGGACTTTAAGGAAATAGCGGGTACGATCGCCACGTGAACATGATGGGGCGAAAGACCTGATATCTTTAAGTGGAGAATGAAGGGATACGGGCGAAGAGCAAGGTGAGGCATTTTGTCTTGTTATGCTGTCCTCCCTTGACGTCATTCCTTCCATCACATGTTGGATGATGGAACCCTTTTCTTCTGCACCGATGACCATGTCCACTCCAGGTGTGTCAAGAATGTCTTGTGGCTTTAATTGAGCGTAGCATCCTGTTACAACAACAAAAGCTCCTGGGTTCTGTTTTACTAGTTTATGAATGGCTTGACGGCATTTGTGGTCGGCAACTTCTGTTACTGAACAAGTATTGACAATACAGATGTCGGCAGTTTCCCCCTTTGTTGCATTCGTTACTCCGTAACGCTTCAATTCCTGGGCGACGCTTGACGTTTCTGCAAAGTTCAGTTTACATCCTAGTGTGAAATATGCAGCTTTTTTGCCTTGTAGTATGCTTGAATCAATCATTTTTTGTAAATTTGCCGCAAAGGTACTAAATCTTTAACGATAACCAATAACGAAATCTGAAATAATGAATAAGTTTCCATTTCTGCTTGCAACACTTTTTTCTTCTGTTGCAATGGCGCAGCAAACGACTATGACTGTAAAGGTTGTAAATGAGTATAAGCAAAATAAGGTTGATGAGCCTGTTGTTATAAGTTTGAAGGATGTAGATTTTAGAGTTGCTGATGCAGTCGTCCGATTCAATGATAAGGAGATTCCAAGTCAGTTGGATGACATGAACGGTGACTATAGGGCTGACGAACTTGTGTTCTTGGCTGATGTTGAGGCAAAGTCAACCAATACATACGTTCTGGAATTGACGGCTGAGGGAGATTATGTCCCTGCAAGTTGTGTCGAGGGAGGTAAAATGAAATATACTCCAAGGGTGTATGTTCATCAGGGACTGAATGATAAGTATAAAAAGTTCCCAACCACAACAGGTATTGAAGCGCCAGGAAATAGTTATATCTTCAAGGATGTTTTTCCTCATGGAGCAGAATTTGAAAGTGAATATACTGCATACCGTGTATATGTGGATAATAGACAGAATATAGACCTATATGGAAAGAAGAAGCGTAGATTAGAATTGGCAGATACGCATTTCTATTCTGTGCAGGAACATCTTGATAAGGGATATGGTAATGACGTGCTCTGGGCTGGCGGAAGTATGGGATGTGGTACTTTGAGAGAATTTAAGGATGGACACCCTTTGCTGATTGATGATGTCATGATTAGAGGACAGAG
>JAILIJ010000376.1 GCA_024695315.1 Bacteroidaceae bacterium | reverse complement strand
GAGGACAACGATATCGATTTTGACGAAGATTTGCAACAGCTTTTCAGGGAGGCACTTGAAATGGTTAGAGAAGACGAAAGACAGTAAGCACATAAAAACTATTGGACGATGAAATTTCAAAAACTTACCATACATAATATTGCATCTATAGAAGATGCCGTAATCGACTTTGAGTCGGCTCCCTTGGCTGACAGCGAGGTATTTCTGATTACTGGAAAGACTGGAGCGGGGAAATCTACCATTTTGGATGCCATTTGTCTGGCTCTGTATGCAGACACCCCTCGTCTGAAGAATACCAATATGCAGGGGGCAACTAAGGATGCAGATAAGGAGGTTAAGATTGACGATCCACGACAGCTATTAAGACGAAACACAATAGAGGGCTTCGTGTCGCTCACTTTCATGGGTAGCAACGGAGTCAACTATAAAGCTTCATGGGAGGTGGCACGAGCCTACAAAAAGCTTTCTGGTGCAGTCAAAAGTAAGACATGGGAATTACAAAATCTTAATAACGGCAATGTCCTAACGAAAGATCAGGAGATAAAGAATGAGATTCAGGCAGCTGTAGGACTTGATTTCAACCAGTTTTGCCGTACGACCATGCTTGCACAGGGCGAGTTCACACGTTTCCTCAATAGCAAGGACGATGATAAGGCCGAAATCCTGGAGAAGATAACTGGCGTTGATGTCTATTCCAAGATAGGAACTAAGATTTACGAAGTGACAGGGCAGAAGAAACAGGAATGGGATGATGCTAACAGACAGGTGGAAGGAATACGCATATTTACCGATGAGGAGATTGCTGAAAAGCAGGACGCCATTTCTCAATTGGATAATAAGGGGAAGGAACTGAAAAAACTTTCGGATACGGCTATTTCAAAACGCCAATGGTTGACGGAAGAACATGAAATGATAAAGTCTATCACAAACGCTACGGAAGAACATGAGGGGGCAAAGCTGGCTGCGGAAAGTGAGGACTTTAAGCAGAATGAATGTACTATAAGGGACTGGAACGCATCTATTGAAGCGCGTACAAACATTTCTGAAATAGACAAAGCAGCAGCGGTCAAGGATGAGCAGAACAGGTGTTTGAATGTCTTGAAAGGGGAGTACGAGACGCTGATCAGTGGACAGAAATATGAGGAGCAAGAATTGGATAATCTATCTTCAAAAATTAAAGATATCGACGACTACCTCACGAACGAAAAGGATAATGCAGAAATATATGAGAATGTGCAAACACTCGTTGGCCATCTTAATACTATGTATGATGGAGGCGTAAATATAGAGAAAGGCAAAAAGGTTATTGATGACGAAGATAAGATTCTAAACGATAAGCTTTATCCTGAATTGGAGAAGACGAGTGGAAAACTCAAGGAGGCAAATGACGTTTTCAATAAACAGGAAGCTAAGGTTAAGAAATGCGAAGAGGAGGTTGCAAAACTTAATCTTTCTGAATTACGCAAGCAGCGCGACAATTCGATAGATTTGCTTAATAAGATAGAAACAGCCAGAGAACGAATAGACACACTTACTCGCGAGAAGGAACGAATGGACACGTTGAAGAGGAATCTCGTCAACCGTCTTGCCGGTATCGAAGATAAGCAGAAAGAAGCTAATGCGTTGGAAGAGCCTATCCAGAAGGCCAAGGTTAAGATGGACACGCAAAAAGAGATTCTTGATAAGCAAAGCGATACCGTCAATAAATTCGCTCAGACTTTGAGGATGAAATTGCATATTGGCGACACTTGTCCTATTTGCGGTCAAGAGATAAAACAGGAGTTACCTCATGAGGAAGTCTTGTCCAACCTTGTTACAGAGCTAAAGAACGCATACGAGGCTTCTGAAAAGGAATATAAGGACTTGACAGAGAAATTGGTTAAGTTGAATGCAGAAATCAAGTCTGAAACTACATCATATAATCGGGACAAACAGACATTTGACCAAGATGAGTCCATAGCTACTGCCAACAAAAAAGTTGTGGAAGCATGTAAACTCTGTGGGGTGGATAAGGTTGATGAAAGCATTCTTACAGAACTGGCTGAACAGGAAAAGAAAGCCAGAGATTCGAAGGAAAAACTGGATGTAATAATCAAGCAGGGGGAAAACAAAGAGGAAGATCTCAAAGCGCAACGGAAGGAACTCGAAAATGCGCGTAGGGAAGTCGATTCCTTGACCAAAGCTTACCAGCAGGATGAAAAGGACGTAAATGCAAGTAAGGGACGCATAGACACTCAAAAGGCTCTCGTAGAATCTAAAATCAAACAGGTAGAGATGGCCGAACAGATGGCTGCAGGTATCATTACTAAGGATAAATGGACAAAAGATTGGCGACGCAGTCCTAAGGAGTTTGCCGTTTGCATAACTGAAGCCGCGAAGAAGTATAACGAGGGCGTAAAAAATAAGCAGGAACTTACTGGAAAGGTCGAAACAGCAAAGACATTATGCAAAAACGTGACAGGGATAATCGACGCTATATGTGCCATTATGCCTACATGGAAAGAGATAATGACGGGAAATGTCTATAAGGTAGAAAAACTATTGGACAAAGCCAATAACGTGAACACTTCCGTTACTATGGTTCTCACTAAACTCACGTCTGCAGAAGAAATTCTCGCAAGCAATATGGCAGCAGTCAAAGCGTTTATGGAGGAAAATCCTTCTTTCGATATGGAACGTCTTAGAGTGCTCAACAGGCTTTCTTCTCAAAACGTCCAGGATATGAATGAGGAACTTGAGAAGATAAGGAAAAATGTCGTGGAAAAGCAAACTCTATTGGCATCTTTTGTCAAACAGCATGATGAGCATATTGCCAAGAAACCTGATATAGAAGATGGCGAAACGATAGAGACGATAAATATACAGTTACAGGATTTGGAGCGCCAAACAGCAGAGATTGGCGAAAACAAGGGAGCCATAAACCAGGAACTCAAAACTGATGCGGAAAATAGGCAGAAGGTTGGTACCCTTAAACAGGAAGCAGAAAAGAAATATAATATTTACCAAAAATGGGCAAGGCTGAACTCCCTTATTGGCAACGCTACAGGTACTAAGTTCCGCAAGATAGCTCAAAGCTATGTGCTAAGCAATCTCATTCATTCTGCTAATCATTATATGAAGTCTCTTACTGATAGGTACACGCTAAAAGTCGATACCGGTACTTTCGTCATTTCAATAGAAGATGCTTATCAGGGTTATGTCAGCAGAGCTGCAAGCACCATATCGGGTGGTGAGAGCTTCCTTGTTTCTCTGTCTTTAGCCCTTGGCCTTAGCGACATAGGCCAGCAATGGCAGGTTGATACGTTATTCATAGACGAGGGCTTTGGTACTCTTAGTGGAGAGCCTCTACAGAAGGCTATCGAAACTCTACGTTCTTTGCACTCCCACTCTGGACGTCATGTTGGCATTATCAGTCACGTGGAGGAACTTCAAGAGAGGATTCCTGTACAGATTCAGGTTAATCAAGAGGGCAATAACTCAAGTAGCAAGATAAGAATAGTGCCGGAGAAATAAAAAAAATGAGCCATCGCTTTTTGACTTATAAATAGCATAAAGTGGTGGCTTACTACCCATAGCTCACGTCTATATTTATGAAAAAGTCCAGGCTTATTATTATGGATAAAAACTTATAATTCAGTCTAACCTTCATAATAACATTAGTGAAAATGGTTATTATGGGTTTTGTGGTGGTAAATTAAGGAAATGGAAATCGAAAAAAATACAACATTTCCTTAATTTACCATTTTTATTTCAAAATTCGCACTCTCTAAGTGATTCGTTATCTATATCTTTGCATCGTTCTCATAAAGAGATAGGGGGAACGTAATATTAAATATAACTCAAGTTACGCAAATTCTGCAA
Source organism: Bacteroidaceae bacterium (assembly GCA_024695315.1). Classification (GTDB taxonomy): domain Bacteria; phylum Bacteroidota; class Bacteroidia; order Bacteroidales; family Bacteroidaceae; genus Minthosoma. The sequence continues at coordinate 5,196 of JAILIJ010000376.1, read as the reverse complement.
AGACTTGATCGCTAAGAAAAAATAATATAATATTAACCGTTCTGAAATCTGATGGTAGTAATGCCAAAGATAAAATACCAGAACATAAAGGTCGAAAACGACAGGAGGAAAAAACTATGAACGTAAAGGAATTATCATACGCAGAGTTTAAGAATAAGATTATGGATCCTGAAGTTAGTCAGGAGTGGAATTTCAAGGGTGACAAGCCTGTAATTATTGATTTCTACGCACAATGGTGTGGACCATGTAAGGCTACGGCTCCTGTATTGGACGCACTTGCTGGAGAATATCAAGGACAGATAGAAGTTTATAAGGTGGATGTTGATAAGGAAGAAGAGTTATCTTCACTATTCGGTATCCGTTCTATCCCAAGCATACTTTTCATACCAAAGAACGATAAGCCTCAGATGCGTGTTGGCGCAATGGGACGTCAGGATCTTGACGAGGCAATCAAGAGTATTCTCATCAAATAAAAAAACAGAAAGAAAGGAACGTGGCAATTTTTTGCCACGTTTTTTTTATCCTATTTTGTATTTTCTTTTCTAAATTGTATCTTTGTGCAGTAATCTGTAACTTCATACGTTGGCTTGGGTCTTATCATAAGCCTATTGAGAGGGATAAAGCTCAAAAACGTCTTATGGTTCTTTCCGAAAACTTCGAGCATGAAGCTCATATCTCGTTGTTAGAATTTATTAGACGTATCTTTTTCCTATTCATGTTCTCATCAGAGCTGTATAGTTGATATGTTACCTTTTAGTAATGCCTATGAGGTAAATGTGGAGTATGAGGTTGACGTATTTTTTGATATGTCTAAAAAGATAATAAATGAACACAGAGAATGACTATATAAAGAGAATAGAAGAACTGGAGGAAGAGGTGCGGTTAATGAAACGTGAGGTCAGGTTGATGAAACTACGTCGCCATGTCACACCACATTTCCTTTTCAATAGCCTCACACTTGTCATGAGCCTTATCATGCAAGAACCAGTTGTCGCCGTTAAATTCATACGTCATCTGGCAAATATTTACCGTTATCTTCTAACTTATGGCGACGAATATCATGTGCCTGTGGAGCAAGAAATGGAATTGATGCAAGATTACTATGAACTTATGAGTGTTCGACACATGAATTGTATCCGTCTAAAGATAAGTCAGAAAGTGAAGAACCTTAGGGGCTATCCTCTGCCACCAATGGCACTTCAAGGACTGCTTGAGAACGCAATAAAGCATAATGTTCATACGGAGGATAATCCGCTTGTGGTAGTAATTGATACAGATGGTAAATACCTTTCGTTCAGCAATAAAATATCTCCACTTGTGTCGGAAATAGAGTCTACGAAGACTGGACTTGCCTTTATGAATGAGACTATGTTTTTACTCTTTGGACGAGAAATGGAAGTGGAAAACGATGGCACTACATTTACGGTCCGTATTCCACTTATAAAGGAAAAATCATAATCATGAATATACTTGTTTTCGAAGATGAAATATACAGCTATCGTTTGCTGCGTAATATGCTTGAGGATATGGACCCTTCATACAATATTTTAGGTCCAATATCTTCTATAGTGCAAGGCAAAGACTATTTTAGCTATAATCATGATATAGACATTATTATTGCAGATATACAATTAAACGATGGGCTAATTTTTCATGCTTTAGAATATATTCCCGATGACGTGCCAATCATCTTTACAACGGCTTACGAGGAATATGCGTTACGTGCTTTTAACTACAATAGTCTTTCTTATCTACTCAAGCCTTTTGATGAGGAGGACTTGGCACTGGCCATGACGAAGGCCATGAAACTACATGGAAATTTTGAAGTAAAGACACATAACTTATCTCGTCGTGGAGATAATAGTATCTATCGAGAACGTTTCGTTGTTAAGGCCATAAAAGGAGAAAAGGTTATACCGGTATCCAATGTACGTTATATGGGTTCAGAACAGAAGCAAACCTATCTAAAATTGTTTGATGGAAGAAGTTTCGTGATAGATATGACGCTGGAACAGTTGGCCTCACAACTGGACCCTGTATATTATATGCGAGTCAATCGAAAATATATTATACCTTATGACCAGGTGGAGTCTGTGGAGAGAATAGAAAATGGGAAAGAGAAGATTCATCTAAGGGGAAATGATGCCCCGGAAATTATCGTTAGTAGGATTAGAAAGTCTGAGGTGAATAAATGGCTAAGGAAATAATCTGCTTATAATAATATCTAAAAACAAAATATCTAACAACATGTACAGACATTTAATTTTATTAACTTTATTTTTTGCAATTTTCATACCGAACGTGAATGCTGCAGACTGGGATTCTACTTTATATCGACAAATTGAACTGAGCATACGTGTGCCTGAACTGAAAGAAAAGGAGTATTCGGTCATTAAATATGGCGCTCATGAGAAGGCAAATGCTGCCAGCAATCAGAAGGCCATTCAGAAAGCCATTGATAAGTGTTCTAAGAAGGGAGGTGGACGAGTTATCATACCTGCTAACCACACATTCCTAACAGGTCCTATAACGCTAAAAAGTGGCGTTAATCTTGTTGTGGAAGAAGGAGCAAGTTTACTCTTTGCTTATCAACCTTCCTTATACCCCATCGTACGAACTAGTTGGGAAGGTCTTGAGTGTTACAACCTACAGCCTTGTATCTATGCTTATGGTCAGCATGACATAGCCATAACAGGCAAGGGAAGTATTGACGGTAATGGATCGCGCCAAACATGGTGGCCATGGTGTGGTGCCGAAAAATATGGTTGGAAAGAAGGCATGAAAGCTCAAAAGTTAGGGTCTCGTGCTCGTCTTCTTCAAGCTGGAGAGGATGGAGTGCCAATGACAGATGAGAAGGGTAGACCTTCTAAAGAACGTGTTTTCAAAGAAGAAGATGCGTTGCGCCCTCAGTTGGTCAACTTCGTAAAGTGCGAACGCATATTGATGGAAGATGTAACACTTCTTAGATCGCCTTTCTGGGTTATCCATCCTTTCATGTCAACCGATATAACAGTAAGAAGGGTTAAGATGATAAATGAAGGACCGAACGGAGATGGATGTGACCCTGAGTCATGTAATAGAGTGCTAATTGAGGATTGTTTCTTCAATACCGGAGATGACTGTATAGCTATTAAGAGCGGTCGTAATACTGATGGACGTGCGAGAAACGTGCCAAGCCAAAACATTATTATTCGTAACTGTATGATGAAGAATGGACATGGAGGTGTGGTCATCGGTTCGGAAATAAGTGGCGGATGCAAGAATGTGTTTGCTCATGACTGTGTTATGGACTCACCAAATCTTGAACGTGTGTTGAGAATTAAAACTAATTCTTGTCGTGGAGGAGTGATTGATGGTATAAATATGAAAGACATAAAGGTGGGCCAATGCCGTGAGTCTGTGGTAAAGATTAACCTTGATTACGAGCGTAAAGAAATCTGTTGCCGTGGTTTCTATCCTGTTGTGCGTAATGTCTTTGTAGAAAATGTGACAAGTGAAAAATCTAAGTACGGAGTACAGATTATCGGACTTGATAATGACTGTTACGTTGAGAATGTGACAATCAGAAATAGTCATTTTTCAGGAGTGACAGACGGGAATTTCCGTTCTGGGAAAATGAATAATATCATTTTTGATAATTTGTATCTTAATGATGTTTTGATGGAAAAGACATTTTAGTCACGTACACTTTGATATGATAATATGAACAAATGAATAAAGTTTTGCAAGTGTGAAAAAAATCATTTCGAAACTTAAAATTATGATATTATAAAGCCAATTAAATGGCAATCTTAGAATGATTACTTACTCATTAATAGGTAATTTCGCCCAAGTCCACTTGATTACCTTTGGCGATGTATTATGATTTACATATATTTGCCTTTATTACAAGAATGATATGTTATGGAAAAATTTACAGACTTTATTGATAAGGATTTATCTAAACGTATTTTCCCAGAGTTTATCAAAGGACCAATTTGTGCATGGATAGATGATGGTGATTTCCGTTATGGATATGGTACATATAATATGTTTTACAACAATATCGAAGAATTTAAGGGACAGTTTGTTGAGGATTTGGAAAGTATTATAGTGAAGAGGATAAGTAGTAATCAGCAATACCTTGATGAGCGATATGTTGAAGTGTATGTCTTGGAAATGGACACCGTAAACCGAGGAACTGTTTTTCTTCGTTATTCAGAAAATATGGGTAGCAATTACGATGTCGTAGACGAAATAATTGAAGATTTTAAGTTCTAAATTTTTCTCTTTTTCTGCATTCATTTTTTGAGTTAAGAATGAAGAATGAAGAATCTTCTTTCATCCGTCATATCTTTTTTTAACGACCACGGAATTTCGGGATTTAACGGAATTTTTCGAAAGGCGAAGCCGCCCTTTCCGTTCTTTCCGTGCCTTCCGTGTTCGTTAAAAAATTAAGATTTCAGAATTAAGAATTTACTTAATTAAGAATTAAGATTTGGTCGCGGAAAAGTTTCCGTTCTTTCCGTTTTTTCCGTGTTCGAAAAATATCCTCCGCGAGTCAAAGAGATAAAAAATCCTCTATTTGCAAGTTACCTCACTCACTTTATTTTTGCCCCCTACGGACTGCAAACGTTCGTTCGATGAAATCGCTATGCTATGTTCTAAATTTTCGTTTATTTTCCATAGTCCCGGAGGCCCCCGTTCCGGATGGCCATTCTTCACTCTTCACTCTTCACTTTTCACTAAAATACACTCTTCATTCTTCACTCTTCACTCTTCACTCTTCACTAAAATACACTCTTCACTTTTCACTAAAATACATTCTTCACTTTTCACTCTTCACTCTTCACTTTACACTTTACACATCCTCGTTTCCTTCTCCCGGATTAGGTGTGTCAGGGTTAGTAGGAGTAACAGCTTCAGGAACGTTGCCTGGGAGCGTCACCTTACCACCCTCATCCATGTACATGCTCACCACCTGACGCACGTTAGAGAGACCGTACTGCTTTTTGAGCGACTGAGCGTGACGATACTCGTCAGTGCCGTGAGGGTTAGTATCAGAAGGGTGGTTAGCAAGAAGCCAACGGCTAACGTTGAGCGAGCGAGCCTTGAACTTAGCTTGCTGAGCGAGCTGCTTCTCTGTTGCAGGACCAGTGTAAGGGTTGCAAATCTTTGTCGTGTGGATCTTACCACTTGAACGGTTGTATGCGAAGA
>JAILIJ010000375.1 GCA_024695315.1 Bacteroidaceae bacterium | reverse complement strand
GAGTCTACGTACAAAAGCCTAAAGTCAGCCGGCATAGAACCTATGGGATGTGGGCGAAATGTGAAGGAACGGCTTACGCCAGTTCTCATAAAAAAGGGAAATTTGTGCGTTGCCGTCTTTAGCGACGTCTTGTTTCCAATTGAAAGTTGGTTTCCAAATCCAGAAAATCGTTATTCGCCCTGTCAAGCTGATGTGTCAAATCTCTGCAGAGCCATACGTGAGTATAAGGAGGAAAATCCTGAGCATAAGGTATTAGCATATCTGCATTGGGGAGTGGAGTATCAGGATATTCCAACTCAGCCCCAAAGAATGCAAGCATCGCGTCTCGTCTTTGCCGGGGCCGACGCTATTGTTGGCCATCATCCTCATGTGGTCCAGACTTTCGGCCGTATAGACGGACGCCCAGTCTTCTACAGTCTTGGACATCTTGTTTTTGATAGTTTAAGACCTAAGGGGAATAAAGGCTTAATAGTCCGACTCGTCGTGACGGCTGATACTATTATTGCAAACACGGTAGACGTTAAGATACGGAAATGTAAACCGGTATTATGATTTTTTTGAGATTATACGAGCAGAACTCGATAGATATTTTTAATAATGGAAAAATTACGAGTTTTTTATACTCTTATACTCAATTATGGGTTATGTAGATGCTTGTTCTAATCTTAATTATAAAATCTTAATTCTTAATTTAAAAAAAATCTGTACCTTTGCGCAAAATTTAATAAAAAGAAATGGAAAGAAAAGTACGTGTGCGTTTTGCACCAAGTCCTACAGGACCTCTTCATATTGGTGGTGTAAGAACTGCCCTTTACAATTATCTGTTTGCAAAACAGCATGGTGGTGACCTTATTTTCCGTATTGAGGATACGGATTCTAATCGTTTCGTGCCAGGTGCTGAAGAATATATTATTGAGTCATTCAATTGGCTCGGTATCAAGTTTGATGAAGGAGTGAGCTTTGGTGGTGAGCATGGACCTTATCGTCAGAGCGAGCGTCGCGATATATATCGTAAATATGTAAAGGTTCTTTTGGACAACGGAAAGGCTTATATTGCTTTTGATACTCCAGAAGAGCTTGACAAGAAGCGTGAGGAGATTGAGAATTTCCAGTATGATGCCAAGACACGTGGCATGATGCGCAATTCTCTTACTCTTTCAAAGGAGGAAGTTGATAAGCTTATTGCAGATGGCGAGCAGTATGTTGTTCGTTTCAAGATTGAGCCAGGACGCGATGTGGTTGTTGATGACCTTATCCGTGGTGAGGTGACAATCAATTCAAGCATCCTTGATGATAAGGTACTTTATAAGAGTGCTGACGATCTGCCAACTTACCACCTCGCAAATATTGTGGACGACCACCTTATGGAGGTTACACACGTAATCCGTGGTGAGGAATGGTTGCCAAGTGCTCCGCTCCACGTTCTTCTTTATGAGGCATTCGGATGGGCTGACACAATGCCACGTTTTGCACACCTTCCACTTTTGCTCAAGCCTATTGGCAATGGTAAGCTTTCTAAGCGTGATGGCGACAAGCTTGGTTTCCCTGTTTTCCCACTTGAGTGGCACGATCCTAAGAGCGGAGAGATTTCTTCAGGTTACCGTGAGAAGGGTTATCTGCCAGAGGCTGTCATCAATTTCCTTGCTCTGTTAGGATGGAATCCAGGTAATGATCAGGAGCTTATGAGTCTCGATGATATGGTTAAGCTCTTCGACCTGAGCAAATGTTCTAAGAATGGAGCTAAGTTCGATTATGTCAAGGCTGCATGGTTTAACCACCAGTACCTCATCCAGCATCCAAATAAGGATTGGTGTCCTGCTTTCGACAAGATACTAAAGGACAATGGCATCGACGCTACTCAAGAGCAGGAAGAGGCCGTAGTTGAGATGATGAAGATGAAGGTTATCGAGTATGTAGACGGTCAGGGAAATAAGAAGAAGCGTAATGTTTCTTTCCCAAGTGACTTATGGCCACTCTGTAAGTTCTTCTTCGTTGCACCAACAACTTTCGATAAGGAGGATAAGTTCGTTCGTAAGAACTGGAAAGAGAATACATCTGAGGAGATGACTCAAATGATGAAGGTTCTCGAAGGCATTAACGATTGGACTGTTGAAGGCCAGAAGGCTATCATCGATCCTTGGACTGAAGAAACCGGTATTAAGCCTTGGAACGCATGGCGTGTTGCTCTTGTCGGAGAAGGACAGGGACCTGACATGTACGAGTTGAGTGCTTTCCTTGGAAAAGAAGAAGTTCTTAAGCGCATGAAGTTTGCTATTGAAGCACTCTAAGTGTAATAAATAATATATAGAAAAGTGTATTCAATAGGTTTGTATATATATACAATAGGCCTTGTTCTCGCAGCTATAGTTTCAAAAAAGGCTAGGAAGATGGTTGAGGGAATAGCACAGACTTATCGTATACTTAAAGCAGAAATAAAACCTGAGGACAAGGTGGCGTGGTTTCATGCTGCCTCGCTCGGTGAATTTGAGCAGGGACGTCCATTGATGGAACGACTTCGCAAGGAGCATCCAGAGTATAAGATTTTGCTTACGTTCTTCTCGCCTTCGGGCTATGAGGTTCGTAAAAATTACGAAGGGGCAGACGTAGTGTGCTACTTGCCTACCGATACTCCGGGAAATACGCATTCATTTTTGCGTCTTGCACATCCAGAGATTGCCGTATTCATAAAATATGAGTTCTGGCTCAACTATCTCACTCTTGCTCATAAGAAGGGAATTAAGCTCTATAGCGTAAGTAGCATTTTCCGCCCTACACAGTATTTCTTCAAGTGGTGGGGATCTACTAAGGCGCTGCGTCAGTTTGACCATCTGTTTGTGCAGAATGAGTTATCAAAACAACTGCTAAATGAACATGGCATCGATTGTGTGACTGTGGTGGGAGATACGCGATTAGACCGCGTTATTGACATAAAGAATGCTGCTAAAGATTTGCCAATAGTTGAGAAATTTGTAGGCGATATGCCTTGTGCCATTGTCGGTTCAAGCTGGGGACCAGACGAGGAAATCTACATTCCTTACTTTGCACAGCACCGCGATTGGAAACTCATCATTGCGCCTCATGTCATTAGCGAGGTACACCTAAAGTCTATTGATAAGTTGCTCAATGCTCAAGGCCTCACTTCCGTGAAATATACGGATATAGAAGCAGGCAAGGCAGATGTCAACAGCGGCGATGTGCTCATCGTGAATTGCTTCGGTAAGCTCTCGTCAATCTATCGTTACGGAAAGGTTGCCATTGTAGGAGGCGGTTTCGGAGTCGGAATACATAATGTGCCAGAGGCTGCTGTATATGGTATTCCTGTTCTCTTCGGACCAAATAATCATAAGTTCAAGGAGGCACAAGACTTGAAGGCTTGCGGAGGTTCTTTCGAATATACAGATGTGGAATCTTTTGCAGCCATCATGGACAAGTTTATTGCCGATCCAGCAGCTCTTGCCAAGGCTGGTGAGTCGGCAGGAAAATATATAAATGGAAATGCGGGTGCGGCAGACAAGTGCTTCAACTCGATATTCAATTAAGGAAAGATGAAAGCCAGGGTAATTTGCATAATATTATTGTTAGGAATTGCAATTGCCTTGGCTTTTGGCAATCCTTACAGTAACAGTTGGCCGCTAAAATGTCCGTTATACTGGATTACAGGACTTCAATGTCCATTTTGCGGTTCGCAACGTGCTTTACATGAGTTGGCACATGGCAATTTCTATTCCGCCTGGAAACTGAATGCGGGATTTATGTTGTGCCTTCCTTATGTAGTGTTGGTGACGATAGGACAACTTTATGAACCAGCCATGAAATGGAAACTAATGAAGTGGTGCTATGAAGACAGAGTGTTGTTCACTGTAGCGGGGCTGATGCTGCTATGGGGAATATTAAGAAATCTATGATAAAACCATTTTTTATTAATCTATATTATTTAAATTAACTTATGGAACAGATTCAATTATCAATTTCCAATGTTCTTGAGCGTGCTTGGGAACTTACAAAGAAGCATGGACTTCTTTTGGCCGTTTTGTTACTTGTGGCTTATATTTTAAGCTATTGCTTGGCGTCTCCTGCCACGAAATTCGATCAGCAGTCATATTTAGAGGCTGTTCAGAATCAGGACATGGAAACAATCTTAAGTATTTACACTGGTATGTTAACACATCCAATGTATTTTATTTCTATCTTGGTCGGAGCTTTTGTTTCTGTTGCTATAATGAAAATATTCCTCGGTCTTGCAAAGGGTGAACTTACTTCAATAGAACTTTCTGCTTGTAAGATGCCGTTTGCGGTTTATGTAAAGGCTGTAGTAGTATTTTTTATTATTGAATTGGCCGTTTGTGTAGGTATGAGTTTGTGCGTTATTCCTGGTATTTTCTTGGCTGTACGTCTGATGTGGGCTTTCGTTTATCAGGTGGATAATCCTGAGGCAGGTATAGGCGAGTCTTTTTCAGCTTCATGGAATATGACAAGAGGAAATTTCTGGCCTCTTCTTGGCCTTGGCGTAGTTACATTCTTTATCGCTATCTTAGGTCTGTTGGCATGTTGTATAGGTATGTTCTATACATTAGTTGTGTTTTATTTTGCCATGGTTGTGGCTTACTTAACTCTTAAAACTACAATCGAGTAATTGACTATTGTGCTATTCTAATGACCTGTTGTATTTGGGTTATGGAGAGCTCTATATTAAAAGGTGAACTTTAATTCTAATGTGACATGGCACTTATAAAAACCGTTTGCGGTCTTACTCCTAAATGGGGAGAAAACTGTTATTTTAGCGAGAATGCCACCATTGTTGGGGATGTGACATTGGGCGATGGGTGTACAGTATGGTTTAATGCTGTTGTCAGGGGGGATGTTAATTACATCAAGATTGGCAATAGGGTGAACATACAGGACGGTAGCTGTCTCCATACACTTTATAAAAAGGCTGCTATAGAGATTGGCGATGATGTTACCATCGGACATAACGTGACATTGCATGGCTGCAAAGTTAAAAGTGGAGCTCTTATAGGTATGGGAGCTACGGTTCTCGATGATGCCGTGATAGGTGAAGGTGCCATTATAGCTGCTGGAGCCCTTGTGCTCAAGAATACTCAGGTCGGCGACGGAGAACTTTGGGGTGGTGTACCTGCAAAGTTTATAAAGAAAGTCGACCCACAGCAGGCTAAAGAGTTAAATGTTGGCATTGCTCAGCATTACCTAATGTATGCTGAATGGTATAAGGATAGTACTCCGCAACCGGAAAGGCCATAGCATAAATGAAATTGGAGGGGGTAGCAAAAGTCTTATTTGAGACGGACGCTACTCCCTCGTTCTTTTTATTCCGTTTATCACTTAGCAACAAATTATGGAATTTCAAATCCGCAAAGCTAGAACCTGGCTTTGTGGATTTGTTTTTAGGTATGTCACCATAGTTTTTGTGTCAGACCATGCAGAACATTTTATTCATTAATGCGGGATAATTCTTTCATTCTAGCGCAATTTTTTTGTAAAGTTAAGCAGGAATAGTTCGATTATTTCGCAATAGGCATAGAACAGTTCAGTAGGAATGAAGAAATTATTCTGCATTAAAGAATAAAATATTCTGCATGAAGGCATACGAATAAGTTGAGCAGTGTTTGAACACCGCTCAAACACTGCTCAAACACAGCTCAAACGTTTTAATGTCTGTTTAATGTTTGTTTAACGGCCATTAAATGCTTGTTAAACAAACACAGCTTCCTTATTTTATATAATGAGTCCTATTTTTGTACAATTACATAAGGAAAAGAACGATTTTTTGGAGCCTTATCCTTTTCGTAAGGATTAAAAGTCATAGGGTTATATTTATCTTTAGGGTAGCCTACGACAACGATATAAGCATGTGTAGCCGATTTAGGAATATTTAGACCAATAGGCCCATCGAAGTCGAATTTTGCATCTGAATATGTGGCATTGCCCTCATCGTCAGTACATACAAGTCGGTAGGCATAGCCGTCCGTCTCTTTGTTTCCGCGCCCCTTAAATATCACTTTAAGTTTTTTCGTTGTGACATCTAAAGGTATTACGTTGAAACCGAATTGCCGAGGTGCATTTTCTGGGGTGGCATAAAAACGGAACTTATTAGAACGGCCCATCAATTCAAGTTTTTTAATGTCTTCATCCGACATTTTTCCTTTGTTCCTAATATCTGCCAACCTTATTCTATCGCACTTTGACTGAAGTTCGTTTGAGAATGCTTTGCAGGCAGCTTTCTTTCGTGGAAAATCGAAAGTTATGAGTCGGCTGTAGCAATCAAGCACTTCTCCTGCAAACTTCTGCAAGGTCTTTGTGCTTGGTGAGTACAGTGTGGAAGTCGCGTCTTTGTGATCAATATATCGACGCATATATGTCATAGCTGGGTCTTCACCTTTCTTCCCGTCGCGGAAGAGGTCGGCTATGGTCGTGAGCCCGTGCTTCATGCTCCAGTATTCAAGAACGAAAGGGCTGTGGTAAATGTTTTCTCCGTCGAGGAAAGGCAGGTGAGTAAGTTTTTTGAATGCTTCCCAGTGGTAGTTTTCATCCTTAATCCATTCTGGGTTCACTGTCCACAGCATCCATTGCGAGGTCATTTCGAAAATTCCTCCTCCTCCCCAACATTCTCCCTGTCCGTCGCAACTTATTTGGCTTTGGAACGAATGGCCTATTTCATGTGCTATGCAGTTGAGCTTTTCGTCTTGCACACGGTTAGGGGCAATCCATAGTGCGCCAATAGTCCCATCATAGTCGCCACCGTAGGCAGTACCTTCGAGCGAGTAGTTGAGCATGGCCATCATACGATATTTCTCCGATTTACTACCTGGTAGCACGAATTTCATGCTATCTTTGTAGAAAGCGTAGAACGACTCAAGTTTGTTTAACAGATTGTTAAGGTCAACAGTCATCTTGTGTCCCTCGAGGTCAGGAGCTTTAGCCAGGTCATTCCCGAAGCCCTTATCCCAGAAAATAACGAAATTTTCGCTTTTCGCCATTCTTTGATAGCTCCATTTCGAATCGTTACTCAGAAAATCGTTGTCTCGCAGTTCTATAGGAATATAAATCTGCTTTTGTTGTGGAATTGTTGGCTTCTGTGCATTTGCAGAAGTGTTGCCGAGTAGCATTCCCAATGCTAACATTCCGGCTTTTAAGATTTGTCGTTTCATGTGTTTTGTGGTTAAAAACCACCTTTAAGAATTGTGTAAAAATGGTATTTAAGTTTGTTGTCTGCAAATGTAGCAAACTTATTGCACATTTCATAAAATTTGTGAAGTGTAGATTTCACTTTAAATGATAATTGTCAGTTATTGTGGTTAAAAAGTCCATTTTTTAAATCCTTAACAGAAAAAAATGTCGAGATTATTGCTTTAACGAAAATAAAGGAATAAATTTGCAGAAGATTAGTGACAGATAACTAAAAAATCATATAAATTAAATATTAAAATTAAATTGTTATGGCTTTCTTAACAGACGAAAAACTCGTTATTGTTGGTGCTGGTGGTATGATCGGCTCAAACATGGTTCAGTCAGTTCTTATGCTTGGTCTTACTCCAAACATTTGTCTTTATGATATTTTTGAACCAGGTGTTCATGGTGTTGCAGACGAAATGGCTCATTGCGCATTCCCAGGTGCAAACATCACATGGACAGTTGATCCAAAGACTGCTTTCACTGGTGCTAAGTACATCATCTCATCAGGTGGTGCTCCTCGTAAGGAAGGAATGACTCGTGAGGATCTTCTCAAGGGTAACTGCCAGATCGCTGCTCAGTTCGGTGACTACATCAAGGAGTATTGTCCAGATGTTAAGCATGTTGTTGTTATCTTCAACCCTGCAGATGTAACTGCTCTTACAGCTCTTATCCACTCAGGACTTAAGCCAAATCAGTTGACTTCACTCGCAGCTCTTGACTCTACTCGTCTCCAGCAGCAGCTTGCTCAGGAGTTCGGAGTACAGCAGGACAAGGTTACTGGTGCACACACTTATGGTGGTCACGGTGAGCAGATGGCTGTTTTCGCTTCTAAGGTTAAGGTTGATGGCAAGCCACTTTCTGAGCTTTCACTTTCTGCTGAGCGTTGGGCTGAGATTAAGCACAATACAATCCAGGGTGGTTCTAACATCATCAAGCTCCGTGGACGTTCATCATTCCAGAGCCCAGCTTACCAGGCTGTTAAGATGATTGAGGGTGCTATGGGTGGTGCTCCTTTCACTCTTCCTGCTGGATGCTATGTAAACTGCGACAAGTGTGGTTATAAGAACGTTATGATGGCTATGCCAACAGTTATCGACAAGGACGGTGTTCACTTCACAGCTCCTGAGGGTACTGCTGAGGAAATGGCTGCTCTTAACGCTTCATACGAGCACCTCCAGAAGATGCGTGATGAGCTCGTAACTCTCGGCATCATCCCTGCAATCAAGGATTGGGGTACACTCAACCCAAATCTCTAATCTGATTACTCGGATATAAACGATACGCCTCTCCATGGTTCGCCATGGAGAGGCTTTTTTTTACGGCCCCCTCCTAATCTCCTAAGTGGGGGGGAGGAACGCCATCCGGACATGACGTTTTATTCGTGAAACTTAAGCCTTCGTATCGTCTTATCATTCTGCCATGAAAAAGCAAAGATTGTTATCTTCGTGTCACACGGCCATCCTATGTCAATCCTTCGCTAATGTCTCGTGCATCCTTCGTAATTCTTTCGTGAATCATCAGGTGACATTATGTCACTCAGATTTTGTGAATAATACATCTTCATCCGAGCCTTGTCCTAAAGTTCGTAGTCTGTACTTAGTCTGTAGTTAGTCAATACTTAGTCAGTAATAATATGGCTTGACCTTTAATTTGGAAAAAGAAATTTTAACGCTCCTTTTTTTGGAAAAACGCAAATTTACTGTATTTTTGCATAGTGTTTTCGCATCCTGCCCTCCATTATATTAAATATGGATTGGAAGATGAAGGAGAAGGTTGTGAAGCTGTGTTTTTAAGAAAATTAGAATTTATAGGTATGAAGAGACTTTTATTGTGTATACCGTTAATGCTCCTTGCTTTATGCGCTTATGCAACAGGGCAAGCCGGCGACGTTATTTATATTAATGGCAAGAGAATGGAGCTGTTAGGAACACCTATCTACCAAGATTCTGTGTTGTACCATGCTTTGAAAGATGCATTACCATCAGACCGTTCTATAACATCTTCTAACTGGGATGGTTTCACAGCTTATTGGAGCATTGACGGCAATAAGCTTTATCTTGATAGTGTGAGATATGAAGATTATTACCCTGATGTAGAGGTGTTTGTGAACAAAAGCATTCCGTCAGGAACGTTGTTTCGCATCTTCAACAGATTTAGCACAGGTAACCGTATCGAAGCCAGTTGGGTAACAGGCAAGTTACGTGCAGCAAAAGGTCAAGTCATCTACTACCAGCACACGGGATATGAACGCAACTATGAAACAGAAACGATTCTTGACATAAACCATGGTAAGGTGGCAGGCACGAAAACATATAATAATTACGTTAGTGACGGGTTTTCCTTCGACCAACTACAACATAAGGGAGCCCAAGATACGCTACGTAAAATACTCCCTCTGCATTTTGAACGCTATCCAGAACTTGCCAATGTAAAGCGATTTATCTTCAAGGTAAAACGTGCTCGCGTTGACGAGAAAGGAAATCTTCTGGAATGTGATGTGGAAATAATAAAACCTGAAGCCAATTCACAACTTGCCAAAGATATAGCAGACGCACTAAAGGCCTATCATCCGTGGAAAGTGTATTTCGTAAATGGTGAATATCGTGCATACGGAACTGAAAACTGGACAATGCCATATTTTCTGCATGCCAATTAAACTGTTAGAACGTGAGTTATATTAAAATCATAGATTTCATGATGAAATTTTATGTTAAAATATTATAACAAAAAGAATTGTTACAAAGATAGGAGACATTTTCTGTATTATTGTAGATAATAGCTATAAGCGTTATTTCCAATATGTTGCAAATGATATAAACGATTTGAATAGTTCTACTATTCGCGTATTTCAAAAGAATTATTCATTAGATAGTAATCCGTCTTAAGATGAAATTGTATCTGATGATATAGAGTTTTATACTCATACAATATTGAGAAATGGCATTGTTAGTGGTTTGTGGCAGAAAATCGGCAAATGTCCTAATGTCGGTGATGTTAATTCCGTTATGTTTCGTTGGCCAAAGGAATGTTCATCTTTGACAAATAAGTATGATGAATGGTATGTTTGGCATATTAGTGAGGATGAAAAAGATATTGTAAAATTGACGAAAGAATACGAGGAGACAACGTATATTGGTGGCGTGTTTCCTCCTGCATGGATTGTGGAGAGGATACAATACGGCAAATGGACTTGTACATTCCCTTTTTAGGGTGTATATAGAAATGGGACTTGGCAAGATTTCTTGAAAGGTCCCATTTCTTGTATTGGAACATCAACTCGTGGTTCGTGCGTTTCGTTGATGCAATGT
>JAILIJ010000373.1 GCA_024695315.1 Bacteroidaceae bacterium | reverse complement strand
ATATTATTTTGTATGATACATACATGACTAATATATAAATCAAAAAATAAAATACCACTAAAAAATTGCATTCACTCAAAATAAACATTAAATTTGCACAAAACATTTAAATATTCAATTTATGGTAAAACATATCATTCTCTGGACACTTAATCCAGAACTTTCTGAAGAAGAAAAGAAAAACGTAAAGTCAGGTATCAAAGCAGGTCTTGAAGGACTTGTTGGTAAAGTACCAGGTCTAAAAGAAGTAAAGGTAAACATTGATGGTAGACTTGCTTCTTCAAATTGTGATGTCATGCTCGACAGCACCCTCGAAAGCCCAGAAGCACTCAAGGCCTATGCTGTTCACCCTGAGCATGTAGCAGTAGCAGATTCTAAAGTTCGTCCATATACAGTTCAGCGCACTTGTCTCGACTACGAATTCTAACCAATAAATTTATTTTTATTTCATAAGTATGTAGTTAGAAAGTCGTAAAAATGGACTTTAATTGTAGTTAAAAAGACGATAGTTTAGGAGGAAAACATACCGTGAACAAATTCATTCGTCTTTTTAACTTCATTTTAACTACTCTTTCACCAGTTCCTAAACCAGAAATACTAACTCAAAATCATAACAATCACATTATGAAAAAAATCAATTTAATTATATCCATATTACTACTATTTACCGCATGCTCCAAAGAAAACGACAACCATCCTAAAGTCTATACATTCAACAAGGAAAATGCAACGGAAAATCTTCCTGCTAACTGGGGAAAAAGCATTGACATAAAACTTGAGACATCGGATTCTGTGGTAATCACAGAAAATAATAAAATGCTCATGACAGAGAATGACATTTATATCTACACAAACAATCAGCCTATCTACCACTTTGACAGAAACGGTAAATACATAAATAAGTTCGGAAACGTAGGACATGCAAAAAATGAATATATTGAAATTAACGACATCTTCCTGAACACATCATCAAAGGAATTAGAATTACTCACACCCAGAAAGATAATACACTACGATTACGATGGTAATTTTAAATCATTACAGAAACTTCAAATTGGTTTCATATCTTTCATTCATAACAAGGACGAATACTGGTTTTCGACTGGTGCAAACACCTTCGATACAGAATACGAAGTTCTTAAAACTGACAATAAACTAAATATAAAGAAGAAATTCTTAAACAGAGGATTTAAGATACCATGTAATATTCCGAATTTTCCAAAATGTCCTATCAAAGTCTATACATACTTATTTTCGAATGATATCTATCATATAGATACAGAAAAAGATACAGTAACGCATGCATATACTTTTAAATTCCCAGGCATGGAAATTCCAGACATTTATCAGCATGGTACGATGGAAGAACTCATAGATAAATATCCTAATGACGAACTACTTGAATTTGCAGAAAAATATTGCTATCTTGAAAGTGAGCAGTACATTTATCTTTTGATCGGTGAATATAAAAACAAAGGAAAAAATTACTATGCCTACCATTGGATTATCAACAAAAAGAATGGTAAGGAAATAGTAATCAAAATTGGAGACATAAACAATATAATGGTTACATACCAATCTAATCCACAATTACTTGATGAAAACAATATACTGTATTTCCTTGGAACTGATAAAAAAGAATACAAAGACGAGAGTGTTCACGTCATAGGTATAGACCTAAATAAACTTTTCAAATAAAACAATAAAAAATATGACATACGAAGAAGCTAAAGAAATAGTTATGGGAATGCCAGAAATTGTGGCACGTGGACCACAATACATCGAGGAATTTATTCAAGGTTTCATGGAAGCCATGAATAGTGATACTCCAGGTAACATAAACTCATAGAAAGCATTTTCATGCTGAAAACTATAACATTATCAAACGAAGCCAAGTCTCTCCCTGCTATGGATATTGCAGATGCCGTCAATCGACATCTGCAATCTTCATCATGTATCGTCATTACAGCTCCTCCTGGAGCAGGTAAATCCACCCTTCTTCCACTCACCATTCTACAAGGGCAACAATCTGAAGGCAAGATTCTCATGCTCGAGCCACGCAGATTGGCAGCACGCCAAATAGCTGAACGCATGGCACATCTAATAGGTGAAAAGACAGGAGAAACCGTAGGCTACAGAGTTCGTTTCGACAATAAAGTATCAGAGAACACACGTATAGAGGTACTTACAGAAGGTATCCTCACACGTATACTCGTGGAAGACTCTTTTCTCGATGGAGTTTCTACTCTCATATTCGATGAGTTCCACGAAAGAAGCATAAATAGTGACCTTTCACTCGCTCTTGCTCTTGAGGTACAGAAACTTGTGCGACCTGACTTGCGGATCATCATCATGTCTGCCACTATTGACGCGAGCGAAATCTGTAAAAGGCTCAATGCCCCACTAATAGAAAGCAAGGGCAGAATGTTTCCTGTGAACATTATATACAAAGACTGTACGCCATGTGCCTACACTACAACTGACGACACGGCAAGGATGGTGGCACTATGTATAATAGAAGCCCACAGAGAACACGAGGGGGATATACTTGCCTTTCTACCAGGCCAAGGAGAAATAATGAAATGTATGGAGATTCTTGGCAACTCACTCGGTACGACATCCATATTTCCACTCTATGGACTT
>JAILIJ010000068.1 GCA_024695315.1 Bacteroidaceae bacterium | reverse complement strand
GTGAATGTACGTTTTTTTGTCCCTTCATTGTAAGTACTTTCCACGTATACTCTTTCAAAATAACAGAGATAAACTAATCTTCCAAGACCTTTGTGTGATTGTTCCTCAACATCAAAGAGCTTACTAAATTTTCCAAACCTATAGTCGTCAAAACCAACGCCATTATCCGAAATTGTTAGTTGTAGATTCTGGAGCTGTGTTGTGTCAGGTAAAGATATGTTTATCCGAATCTCGTTAGCACCAGCATCCAATGCATTTGCTAATGACTAGTTATATATCATCTCGAACGATGAGTTCGAGATGAACATCTTTACTGCTTTTTGAACATTAACTTCCATATTGGACTTTATTTGCTGTTTTTTTCTTCTTGAACCTTCACACAGAATGATTTCAATTCATTATCTTTCGTGATCAGGTCAGCAGGATTCAAGTGAGCAATGATTCCTGGCGCATGACGTAGCTTGCCATATTTTAAGTCACGTATTTTACCAGATGCACTCTTTTTTCCTTTTTCTTGTGGAGCAAATACCTGTCGCAGAATCACCCCCATCAAATACGATGCCTTCTGCTGCAAGCGCTCAATATCTTTGTCTTTGATAGAAGGATGCTCGGACAACGGACTGTTATGTCCTGGTTTGCGTCTAAGGTTCTCATCCTCAGCCCATAGTTCAATAGCTTCAGGTTGTTTTAAGAACCAGGCTTCCATCTCCTGAATCCAAAAACTTACGTGGCATATCTTATCCTGTGACATTTCAATTCCATCGTCCGACAAACTCTTGAACCACTCGTCCCTCAATTCAGGCTTACGGTCAAGATCTACATACAAATAGTTGTCCGCCTCGACTGTAGCATTGATAAACTGTTTGGCCGCCTCTTTATAGCCAGAACATTTCTTCACTACAATGCTGATGTCATTGCGGTTTAATGCTCGTTGCATGAAGCGATTTAGTTCTTCACGTAAAGCCTCGGAATTATTGTTTGTTGTGGCATCAACATTACCATTGACAACACCACCTTCCACGTACACATTGACTACCATCTTTTGCCGCCAATCTCACCGTTCAACCATAACTGACCAGGAAGTAGTTCACCCTCGCGATTCTCAAAATCATCTTCGCTATAACGAATGATATGGGTTTCATTCCTGTCATTCTTTTCAAATACTAGAATATCATCCAGTTCAAAAGCGTTCAACAAGAGAGCAGAATGCGTTGCCACAATAATCTGTGATGTCTTTGCTGCACTCTTCATCATTTTCGCAACCGAACGAATCATGTCTGGATGCAAACATGATTCAGGTTCGTCAATATCAACAAGCATGCCTCTTTCCGGATTATGAAAAATACTCAATAAAAGCAAGTACTTCAAGGTGCCGTCTGACATGTGGAGAGCATCTATAGCATGCGACAGATTTCTCTCCCGAAGAGAAAGATACAATCTGCTACCAAAAAAGTTATAACCGATTCCCGTAAAATTAGGATTTATGTCGCTCAAGCATTCCCTTATTTTCTCATACTGGAACGTATAGTTGTTATTTAGGTTACTCAGCAACTGACTTAAGTTTTCTCCCGTGCTTATCAAACGTTTAATATCATTGGCCTCTGCAGGCTGACGGACTTTGTCAAAATTAAACTTGGAATATCCAGCAATCGTATTAATAGCCTCTCTTACAACAAAAGATGGCAAATATCTTTGAGGATCGGTAATCTGTCTGAGCACCAATTCCTGAGCAGACAGCATGCTGCCTTCATATTTTTCCACTTCTATACCGCTATTTGTACGAACCGAGATTTGTCCAATGCCATTACGGAATTCAAGATAACTGAATTTTTTTTTCTTTCCTCTGCTATCCTCAGAATAAAGCGTTTCACAGAGTGAGTAGCTTGTACCGTCACCTATAGGGAATACTGTTATTTTGTAGTAAACATCTTTCTTAAAAGGAGAGGCCGAAACAAGTTTTTTCAAAACATCTGCATCGAAAACATAAGTTACACTAAAACAATCAGGTTTTTGTTCACCACACGCATTAACTATTGCGTTGTATGTGCCCCATTGTCGAAACAAAGCCGACAAACCGCTACCAGCAATGCCCTCATATAGCATAGTGATGGCATTC
>JAILIJ010000330.1 GCA_024695315.1 Bacteroidaceae bacterium | reverse complement strand
AGGATATTCTTTTCTTCTTTTTTATAAAAAAAGAAACACATTTGATTCAAATTCGTTATCTTTGCCACATAAAATGGATTATCATGCATACATCAATGCAAAGTATTAAAACTACAATTTATACCGTACTCATTCTGATTTTCTCATTCCCTGCAATATGTTTGGCAGAAAACGAGAATCATGCAAACGTGCCATCAAAAGACAATAATGCAAACGACAAATTCATCGTATGTCTTGATGCTGGACACGGAGGAAAAGACCCTGGTACTGTTGGTTCAAAACCAACAAATAGGGAAAAAGATATCGTACTATCAATAGTTAAGGAAATAGCACGTCAGCTCAGAAACAACTGCTCTGACGTAAAAGTGGTATGCACCAGAGAAACAGACATATTCCTCGAACTCGGTAGAAGAGCCGAAATAGCAAACAAAGCAAAAGCGGATCTTTTCATCTCTGTACACGTCAATTCTATTCCTAAAAATAGCACACGCAAACCAGCAGGTGTACAGTCATACACTCTTGCTCTACGAGGTGAAGCAACAAACCTCGAAGTTGCCAAGCGTGAGAACTCCGTTATTTCTTATGAAACATCGGGAAAATATAATTATAACATCTACAATCCTAACTCATCAGAAAGCGACATAATGATTGAGCTCATGCAACAGCGCGACATGGAAGAAAGTGTCAACTTTGCAAAAATAGCTCAAAGGGAAATGGTGGAGTCTGCCGGAAGACAAGACATGGGAGTCAAACAAGATAACTTCGCCGTATTGCGTTGCACATATATGCCAAGCGTATTGCTGGAAGTGGGATTTATCTCCACTCCTAATGAGGAAAAATTCTTAATGTCAACCAAAGGACAAATGAGTTTGGCACATTCCATCTATAATGCCATAGTGCAATACAAGGAAAAAGTTACAGGTCGCAAGTCTCACCTTGTCTCTATAGATAAATATGAAGAGGACAACGTGGAAGAAGAACCTAAGGATACAAAAACTGTTAATGCTAATGACAAAAAACAGGAAAATGTCACAGCTAATAACAAAACATCCGCCAAGACTTCTACACCTGCTAAAGAGTCAAATGCAACAATAGAAAACAACAAGCCAGTCTTCAAAATTCAGATACTCTCAGGATCATATGATTTGAAAAGTACAGACCGCCAATTCAAAGGATTAAAAACTGAGAAGTTTAAGGATGGTAACAGATACAAATATTTCTACGGCTCATCAAATGACTACAATGAAACTTTGAAGAAAAAGAAAGAAATAGAGAAGATGTTCCCTGGATGTTACATCGTAGCATTCAAAAATGGCAAAATTGTAAACACCAAAGTTGCTATTGAGGAATGGGAAAAAAATAAATAAGAGTTCAGCAAATAAGTATTAAACAATAAGGAAATAAAAAAAGAAAATAATATGAACTTTTTCACAAAAGAAGTAAAAATCGGCATTACTGCCATCATAGCAATAATAATAATCTACACAGGAATCATATTCCTCAAAGGATTAAAGCTCTTCAGCAATGACACGGCCTACTACGTTGAAATGGACAACGCCAACGGACTATCCGTATCAAGCGAAGTACTTGCTAACGGAGTAAACATAGGACTCGTAAAGACAATAAGCTACATTCCTGAGAAGCAAAATATTCTCGTACAAATTAACGTAAAACCAGACTTCAAGATTCCAAACGGTACAACGGCTTTCCTTTCAAAAGAAATGCTCGGTTCACCTAAGATGAATTTGGCTCTAGGACAGAACGACAAAGGCTACATGAAGCCAGGC
This sequence comes from Bacteroidaceae bacterium, assembly GCA_024695315.1. GTDB lineage: Bacteria > Bacteroidota > Bacteroidia > Bacteroidales > Bacteroidaceae > Minthosoma. The sequence continues at coordinate 4,255 of JAILIJ010000330.1, read as the reverse complement.
GACACTATGAAAGCTGTTCCTTCTACAGACCTTATGGCTACTGCAGGTGAACTGCTACCACAAGTACAATCACTCATTCCAAAGCTCGACTCTATTCTCGCAGGAGTAAACACTTTGGTAAATGACCCTGCTCTCGCTACATCACTCCACAATCTTGAGTATATCACAAATAATCTCAAGACCACAACAGATGATGTAAATAGCCTTCTCGGTAAAGACATGCCAAAACTGATGACAAAGGCCAACACTATTGCTGGCAACCTGGAAATCACAACAAACAAACTGAACCAGATGGATCTCGTCGGCATGGCAAACAGCGCTCAGGGCACCCTTAACAATGTCAACAATCTGACACAAAAACTTGACAATGCCATGTCAAGCAAAAATAATTCACTCGGACTTCTTCTAAACGATAATAGCCTTGTTTTACACATGGACACCACAGTCCAAAACGCATCGCTACTCTTAGAAGATTTAAGACTAAATCCGAAGCGTTATGTACATTTTTCTCTATTTGGGAAAAAGTCAAAATAACAGAACAAAACAAATTTAATACAAACAATTTTTTATTAACTTATCGTCTAAACGACGATTATAAAAACTTATCTAAAACAGAGACATAGACAAAGAAATTACAATAAAGGGAAAGCATGGAGAGACAAATCAAGAGAAAACATAACTCTCTGAGATTCTATCCATTCAAGTACAAAAACAAAAAAGCAATAGGACTTAATTACTATAAATCCTAAAATGCTGAAAAAAAGAGATTTTCAACTTGAACACTGCAGAATGTAAAAAAAGATATTTTGCAGTTTCAAAAAAAAATTAGAACTTTGCACTCGTTAAGAATTAAATGAAAGAATTTTCTAACCAGCTAAACGTAATGGAACAAAGTCCTCAAATATTATGGGAGAAATGTCTCGATTTCTTTAGAAGTAACATTACTCCTGAGAAGTTTAACGTGACTTTTGGATACACAACTCTCGAGTCGTATTCAAATGGCAAGTTAATCCTCAATGTGCCTAGTTCCTTTATCCGTGATATGTTGGAGAAAGACTTCCAGCCCTTAATGCGTGCGAGCTTTAAGAAGTACTTCGGAGACGAAAATGTCAAGTTATACTATCGTATCCTTGTGGATAAGACAAATAACAAGACAACCATAGAAAGTCAAGAAGCACCTAAACCTATCATCAATGGTACTCAAGAACGTCCAGCTAACGTTACGCCAGATGAACTAATGGCAACAGCTGTCGATGATCTTGACTCACAACTCAAACCCGAGTACAATTTCGAAAACTATCTTGAAGGCGAAAGTAACCGCTTAGCTCGTTCTGTTGGAGAAGCAATAGCAAAAACTCCTTCACGTACCTTCAACCCATTCTTCGTATTTGGACCTTCTGGATGCGGTAAGACACACCTTATAAATGCTGTCGGACTACGCATCAAAGATTTGCATCCAAGATTACGCGTCCTGTATCTTAGCGCACACCTCTTTACTGTTCAATACACAGATGCCGTGCGTAACAACAAGGTCAATGATTTCATCGGATTCTATCAGACTATCGATGTTCTCATACTTGACGACATACAGGAATTATCTGGAAAGACAGGTACACAGAACACCTTCTTCCACATCTTCAACCACCTACAGATGAACAATAAGCAGATTATCCTTGCTGCTGACCGTCCACCTATGGCCATTGAAGGATTAGAAGACAGATTGCTAACGCGTTTCAAATGGGGACTACAAGCAGAAATAGAGAAACCAACAAAGTCTCTACGTTGCTCTATCCTCAACGCAAAGGTCCAGAAGGAAGGACTCAGCATTCCGGAGTCGGTCATCAACTACATTTCTGAGAATATCGACGAAAGTGTACGTGACCTAGAAGGAATTATCAACTCACTATTGGCATTTTCTATCGTATACAAATGCGAAATCAACATGAAACTCGTCAACAAGGTTATGCCTCGTTTTGCCGAAGTTAATAAGAAGGAAAGCATTTCTATCGACAAGATAAAAGAAGTGGTATGTAATCATTTCAACGTGACAGAAGATGATCTCTGCTCACGAAACCGACAGGCAAAAATTGCTTATGTACGTCAGATGGCCATGTATGTTGCCAGCAAGCACACATCAATGTCTAACGTTCAAATAGGTGTAAACCTCGGCAATCGTAACCATGCAACTGTTTTACATGCTCTCAATCAAGTTAAGAACCTGCTTGATGTTGACGAACAGACACGTCAGGAACTTAAAATGATTGAAGATGAATTGGCAAATTAAAGACTCAGTTCTTTAGAAATAGAACTACATTGCTAACATATCCAATTCAAAAAGAATCCGCAAGACATCGGTCTTGCGGATTTACTTTTTTATAATAACAGGATTGGAATCCTAACCATCATCCATTCAAGGGCTAAAGGATAAACCCAAAGTCAAAAGGGTAAATCTTCCCCCCCACTCTATAGGAATCCCTGATGTTTAAGCGCCTCAATGAGACCAGAAGACATAGCCTCATTATCCTTCTTCGTATATCTTAAATCTGTAAATACCTGAGCAAGCGTCTCCTTATTATTTATCTCTACAAAATGCTTATTCTCTTGGAGCGACTCCTTATACTCATATATCTTGTCGATATCATCCTCAGAATAATCCTTGTAAGTCTCCTCGTGCACGATACCCGACAGCGGCAAACGATCAGTCTGTTCTGGACACTCATCTGGCCATCCCACAGTAATGGTAGCAATCGGGAATGTAAGCTTTGGTAAATTCAGAGCCTCAATGATACCCTGAGAATTATACACCGTAGTTCCGAGATAACAAGTTCCAAGACCAGCCTCCTCAGCTAAAGTAGTAAAATTCTGGACAAAGAGCAATGTGTCAGAGGCAGCATTGATAAAAGACAGGAAATTATCATATCCTGGAGTAGCCTTACGCTGTTCACACCATTTTGTGAACCTATTAAAGTCCGCACAGAAGGTAAGGACCACAGGTGCGCCCTTAACCATAGGTTGTCCAAAATGTAGTGGCGAAAGCTTCTCCTTCATATCCTTATCACGAGTCACGACCACGCTATAAAGCTGAATATTTCCCATTGTAGCGGCACGTGCAGCAGATTCCAAAAGTCTATTCAAAAGATCTGCAGCCACCTCTTCACTTTTGTACTTTCTAATAGTACGACGATTCTTTATTGTTGTCATAATCCTAAAAATTTATGGAGCAAAGGTATTGCTTTTTTGTTTCATCAGCAAAAACTCAATTATATATTTTGAGATTTAAGGAAAGACTTGTATTTTCGCAAAAAAAAGCGACAATGACAAACAAAGTATTCATCAAAGAACTAAGACTCTATGCTTACCATGGAGTGCTACCACAGGAGCAAAAGGTAGGAGCGTACTACACGCTAAACCTTGAGTTTGAAACGAATTTCTCCGACGCAATGGAAACAGATGATTTGCATAACACGGTCAACTATGCCGAAGTGCTTGAAATAATAAAGGGAGAAATGGCTCAACCCTCCAAGCTCCTCGAACATGTAGGCGGACGAATAGTAAAAACCCTCTTCGCAACATTCCCAGATGTCAAGCGAATAAAATTACAATTGATAAAAGAAAACCCTCCTATGGGAGCAGAATGTAAGGGAGCAGGCATAGAAATTGAAGATTTCAGACAATAAATCCTGTTCCCTCTTGACAAAAAAGAAGATTATTTTTACCTTTGCATAAAAATAATACCAAAATATAACCTAAACCAAATGATTTCAACTAACAAAATGTCGAATTACCGCTGGGTAATTTGTGGAATGTTGTTCTTGGCAACAACAATCAACTACATGGACCGCCAGGTTCTTTCATTAACATGGGCTGACTTCATCAAGCCCGAATTTCAATGGGATGATGATGACTACGGAATGATCACCTCCTTTTTCTCCATCTTCTATGCAGTCGTCAGCCTCTTCGCTGGCAAATTCATCGACTGGATGGGAACGAAAAAAGGATACACATGGGCCATCATCATTTGGAGCATTGGTGCATGCCTACACGCTGGATGCGGTTGGGTATCCATACATGCCGAAGGAGTAAGCTCGGTAGAGGATTTCATGCTCATTGATAAAGCAGCCCAAATCAGCCTTATGGGATTCACCCTCAGCGTATGGCTCTTCATAGCCTGCCGAATGATTCTTGCAATAGGTGAATCAGGCAATTTCCCTGCTGCCATCAAGGTTACAGCCGAATATTTCCCTAAGAAAGACCG
>JAILIJ010000328.1 GCA_024695315.1 Bacteroidaceae bacterium | reverse complement strand
GTCCGCAATAAGAGGCACACCTGTTCCCTTAAGAGCACATGCTACATCATATACGGCTGAAAGTTGTGGTACACCAACTCCGGCTACTACACGAGTAGTACAAATAGAACCAGGACCAATTCCTACCTTAACAGCATCTGCGCCTGCTTCAACAAGAGCTTTAGCTGCTTCACCTGTCGCAATATTTCCTACAACAATATCTACATTTGGGAAATTCTTCTTTGCCTCACGTACCTTTTCAATTACACCTGCAGAATGGCCGTGCGCTGTATCAATTACGATAGCATCAACTCCAGCTTTTACAAGTGCTTCCATACGCTGGAATGTGTCAGCTGTTACACCCACACCGGCAGCAACACGTAAACGTCCCTTAGCATCCTTACAAGCCATTGGCTTATCCTTTGCCTTTGTTATATCCTTGTATGTAATAAGGCCGATAAGTTTGTTATTATCGTCAACTACTGGAAGTTTCTCTATCTTATGCTCCAAAAGTATCTGGGCAGCACTATTTAAGTCAGCCTGCTGATGTGTCACAACAAGGTGATCCTTAGTCATAACATCATCAATCTTACGACTCATATCTGTCTGGAAACGAAGGTCACGATTTGTTACAATACCTACTAAAGTATTAGCATCATCGACAACAGGAATACCACCAATATGATATTCTGCCATCATATCAAGAGCATCCTGAACTGTTGAGCCTCGCATGATTGTAATAGGATCGTAAATCATACCATTTTCCGCACGCTTAACAATTGCTACCTGACGAGCTTGCTCCTCAATAGACATATTCTTGTGAATAACGCCTATTCCACCCTCTCGAGCAATAGCAATAGCCATCTGCGCCTCTGTAACTGTATCCATAGCTGCAGTTACAAATGGGATTCTAAGCTCAATGTTACGCGAAAACTTTGTACTAAGAGAAACCTCACGTGGAAGAACTTCTGAATATGCTGGAACTAAGAGCACATCATCATAAGTCAAGCCTTCCATCACTACTTTATCTGCAATAAATGACGACATATAATTAAAATTTTATTGCGTGCAAAGATACACATTTTTATCGAATAACGTGCAGCCTATAAAGCATAATTTACTTAATTTGCCATTTCTGATATAAACTTAACACGGATAAGACGAATTTCTTCCTCCGAATAATCACCTTCAAGAGTCTTCTCGGCCTTATCAATATTGTCTGTCTCACTAGTACGGAAATAAGAATATATCTCGTCTACGGAGTCTTCATCAAGAACATCTTCGACAAAATAATCTATATCTATTTTCGTACCACTATAAACGATAGCTTCCAATTCATCCAAGAGCTCGTCAAAGCCCATGCCATTGGCCTTTGCAACTTCTTCCAAGTCAATCTTACGGTCTATACTCTGAATTATATTGACCTTAGCCTTGGACTTGTTTGCAACTGTTCTTACGCGCATATCTGTAGGACGAATAATCTCATTCTCCTCACAATGCTTTTTTATAAGATCACAGAATTCCTTTCCGTAACGCTTTGCCTTGCCGGCGCCAACACCAGGAATATTTTGAAGCTCGTCTGTATTTATAGGATACAAGGTAGCCATTGCTTCAAGTGAGCTATCCTGAAAGACTACATATGGAGGCACATCGTGCTTCTTTGCCACTTTCCTACGAAGGTCAAGGAGCATAGAATATAACTCCTCGTCTGCAACGCCAGTTCCTCCTTGTTCTGATGAATCATCTACCTCCTCATCAAAATCATTATCCTCAACTATCATAAATGATATTGGTTTCTTAATAAATTTTTTACCAAGCTTGGTAATCTTTAACAATCCGTAATTGTCTACATCCTTCTCAATATAACCTGCTAACTGTCCCTGGTGGAAGATGGCATTCCACATCTTTTCCTCAACATCAGCACCAGCGCCAAACTCTTCAAGTTTATCATGTTTATGGGCCAATATTAACTCGGTCTCATTTCCTTTAAGCAAATCTATGAGATAATCTATCTTGAAATTCTCCTTAACAGCAACAATAGCCTTTAGCGCAAGGAGAAGATTTTCCGAACCATCTATTTTCTTTTTAGGATGCAAACAGTTATCACAGTTTCCACAATTATCTGGTTCGTAAGTTTCACCAAAATAATGCAATAACAATTTTCGTCTACATACCGAAGATTCACAATATGCAGATGTCTCACGAAGAAGCTGACGACCTATATCCTGCTCAGCAACAGGCTTTCCCTCCATAAACTTCTCAAGTTTCTGCAAGTCTTTGTTGGTATAAAAAGCTATACAATTTCCTTCGCCACCATCACGACCAGCTCGTCCAGTTTCTTGATAGTATCCTTCTAGACTCTTCGGTATATCATAATGAATAACAAAACGAACATCTGGCTTATCAATACCCATACCAAATGCTATGGTAGCAACTATGACGTCTATACGTTCCATAATGAAATCATCCTGAGTACTAGAACGCACAGAAGAATCCATTCCAGCATGATAAGCTGCCGCACGTATGTCATTAGCCTTTAAAACACCGGCTAATTCCTCCACTTTCTTACGGCTTAAGCAGTAAATAATACCACTTTTTCCTGTATTCTGCTTTATATATTTTATGATTTCCTTATCAATATCCTTTGTCTTTGGACGTACTTCATAATAAAGGTTAGGACGATTAAAGGAAGACTTAAACTCCGTAGCGTCAGATATTCCCAAGTTTTTCTTTATATCACCACGAACCTTATCCGTGGCCGTAGCTGTCAAAGCTATAACAGGCGCATTTCCTATCTCCTGAATAATTGGACGAATACGACGATACTCTGGTCTAAAATCATGTCCCCACTCGGAAATACAATGAGCTTCATCTACGGCATAAAAAGATATTTTGACGGACTTAAGAAACTCTACATTTTCTTCTTTCGTCAAAGACTCTGGAGCGACATATAACAATTTAGTTTTTCCAGAAACAATATCAGATTTCACCTGTTCAATACTTGCCTTTCCAAGCGAAGAATTTATGAAATGTGCAATATTATCCTCCTCACTAATATACTTTATTGCATCAACCTGATTCTTCATCAAGGCGATAAGAGGAGAAATAACTATAGCTGTACCTTCCATAAGAAGTGCTGGCAACTGGTAACAGAGAGATTTTCCGCCACCCGTTGGCATCAAGACAAATGTATCTTTCTTCTCAAGAAGATTCCTAATTATAGCTTCCTGTTCGCCTTTGAACGTATCAAATCCAAAGTAGTACTTTAGCGCTTCCTGTAGAGTTGCTGGTTTCTTCATATTATTGCTCTGATTTAACTCTTTAATGACAAAGATATAGAAGATTTATTATTATACAAATAATAATGTATAAAAAATTTTTCTTCTATTCATTTCGCATCTGCAACGCACTCATATTAGCCTTTTCGACCTGTGACTTTGCATAATCTAATGTCACAACGTATTTCTTGATTCGCTGTGAAGGTATTTCGAACATAGGTTCCATCATTATGGTTTCAACTATAGAACGAAGACCACGAGCTCCCAACTTGAATTCTATGGCTTTGTCTACCACATAGTCAAGGACAGACTCTTCAAATGTCAACTTCACATCGTCAAGAGAAAACATCTTTATATATTGCTTAATAATAGAATTCTTTGGCTCTGTAAGAATATTTCTGAGAGCCTCCCTATCT
>JAILIJ010000313.1 GCA_024695315.1 Bacteroidaceae bacterium | reverse complement strand
AAGGTAAACTACTTCGAACGCGATTCAACTCTCTACATACGCATTCCACGAATGGATTACGGAAAAACAGGATGGATAGAGGACGAAATTGCCAAGCATAAAGGAAAGTCACTTCATCGCGTCATCATAGATGTCCGCGGAAATGGAGGTGGAAGCGACATGACATGGACACATGTTATTTCTTCCATCATAGACCGTCCATTGCACTTTAGCCTTGAGCAAGCAGCAAAGGACATAAGAGTATTCGGAGAGGATGATTTCACAAAGAAACCAATTAAGGTTTATGGCGACAGCATGACCGCTTGTATCGACGAAGGCGATTGGACAACAATACAACCAAGCGACCGTTCATTGCGCTACAATGGTACAATCTACGTCATGGTCGATCATCACATATTCTCATCCACATATTCATTCCTCTCCGTTTGCCAGAGTTGTGACCGACTCGTTAGCGTAGGTCGTCCTACGGGCTTTCTTGGAGGAATAGGTGCAACTCCATGGGCCGACATCCTCCGCCACTCACGTTTCTCCTACCGCTATCCCACAACAATAGAAACAACAGACAGCGACCCTCGACACCCAGAGACATATTACAAAGACCAAGTAGAAATAGAAGTCTGGCCGACTATCGAAGAACTGCGCACACAGATTTTCTACAACAAAGGTGAGCATACTGAAGAATTCTTATACAACCACGACTGGGTGTTCCGCAAGATTCTCACTCTTCCATAAAAAATAGATAATTGTAGTTGTGATCAAATGGCGTATTTTACAAGAAGAGTGAAGGCTATTGGTTACTTTACAGCCCTATAAATTTTGTAGCCGGTTGCAGCTATTGTTAAACTTACCAAAGGCGCTAATATGTTGAAAAAGCAAAATGGAAGATACGATAGGGTAGGTACATTAAGGATTGTAGATTGAGTCATTCCACATGTACTCCATGGAACAAGTACTGAGGTTACGGTACTTGAGTCTTCTATGCTTCGGCTCAATAGACGAGGCTCATATCCTTCGCGTTTATATATTTCTTTGAACATATTTGAGGAAAGCATAATGCTAAGAAATTGATCTGCGCAGGTAATATTGAAGAATATTCCAGAAAGCAGAGTTGAACCTACAAGGCCGAAACGACGTTGGGTAAATGGTATTACTAGTTCTACTATATTTGCAAGCATAGTGCTGGCCTTTAACATACCTCCGAAGCATATTGCACAAAGGATAATCCAGATGGTATTTAACATACCTTGCATACCCCTTGTTGTGAGCAATTCATTTGCTGGTTCAAATCCTGTGTCAACAGATGTCCTGCCGAATGCGCTTTGAAGAACTCCTTTGAAAAGCGTTTCTGCTCCGTTCCCGACCTCTCCTGCTATTTCTGCCATAATATGCGGCTGAAATATTATCGCGCATAATGCCGCAAGAATAGAAGATGTGAGAAGTACAATTATTGCAGGCATTTTGCGATAAATCATTATTGCTGTAGCTATCGGTACGACGAGAACCCAAGGCGTAAGGTTATATTTGTTTTCTATAGCTATGATGAATGAATCCGCGTTAATTCCTTCAACAGGTGTATTATATAGTCCTGCAAAAATATATATGCCCAATGCAATAGCAATAGCCGGTACTGTTGTGATTGTCATATATCTAATGTGCGTGAATAATGAGGTGCCTACAAGTGAAGAAGACATTACCGTGGTGTCGCTAAGTGGAGACATTTTATCGCCGAAATATGCACCCGAAATAATTGCTCCAGCTACCCATCCGTCACTAAATCCTTCGGCTTTTCCGATACCCATAAGTGCAATACCAATAGTAGATACCGTTGTCCATGAACTTCCGGTCATAACAGAGACTAAAGCGCATATTACGCATGCGCAAACCAAAAATATATGTGGGTCTATGATTTGAAGTCCATAATAAATCATACATGGTACCACGCCGCTTGTAGTCCAGGTTCCAGATACAATTCCAATAAGCAATAATATTACAATTGGAGTTCCTATACTTCCTATAGAATTGTTAATTTCTTGTTCCAAAACCTTCCAAGGCACTTTGAAACATGTTGTAGCTATCAATCCACATAGTCCTGTGGCAAGGATTAGAACAATTTGGCTGGCTCCTGAGAGCGCGTCTATGCCGTATATTCGTATAACGATTGACAGCATGACAATCAGAAAAATTACAGGGATAAGTGATAGGATAATCCTTGTTTTGTGACTCATAAAAATATTTTATGTTTGATAGTAAATATAATAATTTTGCCTTTTGAAATTAGACCGATAAATTTATGGGTACAAAGTTACAGTTTATATTTTGATTATATGTAGCTTTTGCCTAAATTGTATACATAGATTTGTTTTGCGGGGGATGATTGATGAATGCAAAAACTTATTTTACAAATAGTTGTGACGTGAATGGATTGAAAAAGAAATGAGGATATAACTACATGTTATATCCCCATTATCCACATTTTACTCGAAGATTTATAATTTATATTACTGAATGCTATATGTATCGAGGTTACTTGCTGTTCTAATTTCTGGAGTTGTAGGAACAACCAAGTTGATAACTACAGTACCGTTGTTAAGCTCCTCTGCAGCCTTTGAGTAGAAGCGAAGTACACCATTCTTTACAGTATAATGTATAGCCTTTTCTGCTGTCTTGTCAAGAGCGATAACGTTAACCCCGTATTTGTCTCCTTTTACGATACGAACACGTGCAGGAACATCAATTTCAGCTACGTTATAAGCATCTACGTTGATTACATTTACGTTGCCCTCTTTGTCATACTTAGCCTCAGTTGCTGAATAAGTAGTTCCCTTTGAATTTTTTGAAACTGTATTTGCGTTGATTGCAAGAGCCATTGTCATGGCGAATGCGAAAATAATTGACTTTTTCATAACCTAAAATCTTTTTACCTGTGGAGCATATATAAAATATACTACCACTAACATTTTGTATTCTTTTAATTATCCCTGGGTATCTTTTAAAACCCTTTGTTTTTATTTTCTGGTGCAAAGTTACGCACTTTTTTAGCTTCCTACCAAAAAATAAAACATTTAATTGCTAAAAAATGCTATTTTGTTGATAATTATTAATGTGTCTCTTATTTAATCAATCGAAAATTGAGGATAATCAGTATATGTGTGCGAAAACACTAAGCGCTTTTTAAGGGCCATTCTCATATATATAATGATAACATATATAATATGTATAGTAGAGTTCAAATTATTACTAATACTATTTATTGTGTTATAAAATCTATGGATGTAAGAGAGGAGCGTGTGGAATGCGTTCTTAAAAATTTCATTACAAATATTTTTATGTTATTCTTATCCTTTTGCTATTGTTGGATGTCCTGAAAAAATGGAGTGTTATTTTTTATATAATTGATAGTTACCTCCTACAACGAAAATTTACGATGATTAGATAAATATAGTCTACTTATCATAATAAACAAAAAAAGTGCGCCGGATTGGACGTACTTTTTTACCCCACCTCCTTCGGCAACGCTTCGTATTACCTTCGTAACAGCTTCGAAACACATAGCTGATGAGCATCGATTTTTGATGTTTGAAATTTTATCTCATTCCCTTTTTGATTCGGAGCTTGACGCGCACCGTCAGATGAATATTCTAAGATAGTAAAAAACATGTAATTCTGCAAGTTTTTAAGTATCTAAAAACAGCTTTAACATAATATTTAACAATTTAACATTTTCGATACGAAGCACTGTAATCTCGACTTTACAATGATCTCATTATTAAAAATTGCACTTATCATAAAAAAATCTTTTTTCTGCATTTTAAAAGAAGAACAAATGTACTAAGTTTTTAGTGAATATGAATAG
>JAILIJ010000294.1 GCA_024695315.1 Bacteroidaceae bacterium | reverse complement strand
GGGTCTGGGTACAGATATTGCATAGTAGGCATTTTTGATGTCATTCCGTATCCAGCAGTAAGAGTCGTTTTCACGTTTTCATCTCCGAGTATGAAATGTGGAATATGTATTGATGTAGACACTCGTGGGTCCGTATATATTCTTCCTGCCATGCTATATTTTGAATCCATTCCTGGCATGGAGTTGAATCGTGCTCCCACCATGGCCTCTATTCCTCCTTTTGGGTCGTGGATACTCTCTTGTTCGCCAAATGGAATTCTTATTTCATCTTCTATAAAAAGAGAAAGATTCTGTACTGCAGGAATATCGCTATATTTGCGTGGACGAGAACTCCATCCTGTCAGCGATAGAGGGTAGTTTAGGTCATATACCTGTCCCTTGCCAAAGTTTTTTGATAATTCCCAGTTTATTCCCCCCTTTATGTTGTTCTTCACTATTCCAGCATTCAATCTCATTGTAGTCTTAGCCTTGATGTAAGCATTAAACGGTTTTCCATCACATAGGTAGTTGGCTATGTATTCATTATATACAGCTTTCACCTCCTGTTCTCCCTCGTTGTATGATGTTGGAACAATTCCGTATCTTTGTGGAGCTACCAGTAGTGTTTCTTCCAGTTTGTCAAACTGTTGTGAGACTGCAGTATTGACATTTATTTGTCTAAACCACGATTTTGTGAAATTTATTGTCAGATTATTAGTCAAAGCCCAACGGTTGTATGACGACTCATATTCGTCAATTCTTCCGTAGTTTAGGTCTGGGTCCTCCTTAGAATTGTCAAAGGAACCTGTATAGTCTATAGCAGATTCCCATTTCCAGTTCGTCCGTTCCAGTATTTTTTTGTGTGTCAATCGTATCGAAGCATTTACTCTCTTATAATTTTCCAGATTATCCGTTGGATCCTGTTTTGAGTCGAGGTATCCGAGGTCCACATTCAGTATTGGTGCTGTGCTAAATCCTAACTCATCCACGTCCTTTCCCAAAGCCAATCCCTTTCCCAGTGCGAAGAGCTTACTATATCCGTCGGCCTTAAATCTCATACATAAAGGAGTGCTCTTACGTATTTTCTTTATGTTGACAAGTCCAGAAGTCAGGTTACCGTATTCTACGCTTGGAATACCCCTTATGACTTCAACCTGTTCTATGTCGTCAGTAGAGATTGTTCTCATGTCTACCCCGGCATTTGTCGTGTTTCTAACGTCCTCTGTAGAGCTTCCCGTCGTTGTGCTTTGCAGAGACGAAAGTGGTGAGTATTGCAAGTTAGCATCCGTCTGTATAGGTACTCCGTCAACGATGAATTGGGTACCCAGAGATGTGATATTATAGTTTTGGTTTTTGATAGCAACGCCATAAGCGTTCATTGTCCCAGTTTCCCTCAGGTTTATTGTGTTTGCCTGTGACATGTTTGGGTCTTTAGCATATCCTCCTGGTAGTAGTTCCATCAGATCGGCTATGCTTGTTGGCTGAAGATGCTGCATGGCATCGCGTCCGATTATAGATGTTGTCGTTGGTCCGCTTTTCTGTTTTGCGGTGACAACAACTTCAAGTAGTTTGATGGTTGATGAATCCCTTTTCGTCGTGTCCTTTTTTTCTGTGTTAAGTTTAGTGTTATTTATAATGTTGATTGGCTGTGCACTAGATAAGTGCACAGCCATCGGCAAAATAAAACTAATACTTAAAAATATGTTTTTTTGTTTCATTTCATCATACGGTTATTTCACAAGGAACTTCTTTCCGCCCTTGATATATAGTCCAGGTCGTAAGCCATTTGTTTTTCCGTCCTTACTTATCATACGTCCGTCGAGATTATAAATGGATGAAGATTCTGAATCTTCTTCAACGATTTCTGTAATGGCAGTTTCTGTTTCTGCACTCAAGAACGTGTCGCCGCTAATTGTGTATTTAGCGAATGTGGCAGCCCAGTAATTAGAAGAAGCATAGGTTGTGTTACATCCGTAGAATGAAGGGATAGTAACAGTCTTTCCTCCTCTTGTCTGAATATATAACTCATTATCTCCAATGAACAGTGGGCAAGCAATAAGTCCCATCATACCGAAGTCCACCAACTGAGTGTTGCTTATCAGTTTGTTGTCCGAGTCATAGACATCGGCCACACATCCCGTTTTTCCGTCATTACCAGCCATGTAGTATCCAACGGCCATGATGCCACCATTTTTGAGTTCTTTGGCACCGAAGTATCCTGTTATTCCGTATCCTTTGATTAGAGCGTTTGTTACTGAGCCATCAGCAGCAGACAGGGAAAGTACGAATCCTTCGAGTGGTGAACCCTTAGAAGCAATCCATTCTGTTGCGTCAGTTTGGAAGCCCCCCTTGACAAGTCCGCAGATAAACAATTTGTCTCCATTTTTCTGGAAATTCTTGATTTGAGTGGTGTGTTTCCCGTCTGAAGCTGCTGTAGCCTGGATAATATTTGTGTAGTTAACAGTAAGGTCTGTATTCAAGCAAGCAACGAAAATGCTTTGGAATTTGTTGTCCTGTATCTTATTGTCTCCAATTCTGAATGCGCGTTCTGCTGTATCTGCAGATCGTCCTACGACATACAATTTGCCGTCCTCATAGATTATGTTGTCCATGAAAGCGCAGTCTACGGTGTCTGGAGAAGTCAAAGCCTCAACAAAATATCCTTCATTATTGAACTTTGCTATGAATAGGTCACCGATAGTCTTCTGTGAATCTCCGTTCCATTCAGCGTTATTATGAGCCACGATAGAATCGGTCTTGCCATCTGTGTTTGTGAAGAACAATTTATTACGATAGTTACCGCAGATGTAGATATTTTCGTCCTTATCCAGAGTTGCACCATAGCAGTAATGAGAAAGGCTTGCATTATTGCCGTTTATCATATCATTCTGTCTAATCACTCTGTACCAGCTTATTTCTCCTTCGGCAGTTATTCTCAAAATTACTGTACGATAGCACCATTGTTCCTGGTTATCGTGTGAGATGATAGTATGTGTGCCGCTTGGTGAAACAAAATCTGCGAGCACATCAGATGCTCCTTGTGACTGGCGCATTTCTATGATGAGTACAGCTCCACCATCGCTTGTTGGTTCCAGGTTTAGACATCCACTATCAACATATCCTTGTACGGTATATAGTTTCCATAGGAAATCGCCAGTTGTAGGGTTCTGTTTAGCGATGAAAGTGTTAGCGGTGTAGCTTGTTCCACTGTTATATGGGAATCCTAAAATCTCGTTTCCCTGGTTGTCAAGAAGTTTTTCTCCATCCAAATATATGTTGCATCCCAATTCCTCTGTTGAGCCCCAACTAAGTACCTGGAAGATATTTCCGTCAGCGGCTTGTGCCATGAGAACGCAGTTGTCGCCAGCCTTTGTTGGTCCATCGAATAGGTGTCCCCATTGGAAAGAGTAATCTACTTGTGCACTTGCTTTGAGTGCAGACAATGTAATTATTAAAAACAAATAAATTCTTTTCATTTGATCTTATTTTTACGCTCGTTTTTTCTGTTTTCAAATTTTGTGCAAAGGTACGTTGTTTGCCTTCGTGGTGCAATACTCTAAAATGGTTAAAAATATGTTATACATTTGTTCATCTGAGTATATGCTCTGCTCATTCATGATTATAACAGAAAAAAGGGGGGTATCATACGTCTTTTCACGACTTCTGATACTCCCATCCAAAAATAGATTTATACTTAATAAAAATCAGTTAACGTGTTAGTTTAGTCGAAAGACTGTCCTTCAGGTAATGTACCCTTGAAAGAGGCAGTTTCAACGCCAGCTTTCTTTTGTGCATCGGTAAGTTGAATACTACCAGCCAAAAGGCTGCATCTCAATTTTGAAGCCTTAATGTTTGTTGATGGTTCGATATATTGTTTCATAGACAATCATTTTTTACTTTACTAAGAATTTCTTACCACCCTTGATGTAGAGACCTGAACGGAGGTTAGAAGCGTTACCGTCTTTGCTTACGACACGTCCGTCTACAGAGTAGATAGCTTCAGAACTTGTAGAGTTGATGAGAACGCCATTGATGTCTGTTGCGTCATCTTCGCCATATACACGAATCTTGATACCGTTAGTTATTGAGATAACCTGACTGCCACGACTTTCTACAGAGAGATACCAACGGTAAGGGTAGAGGGCATTTTCGCTTGATGTAGGCGCATATAGAGAGCCTGCGCTGAGAGCGTAATAGCCGTTTGTGTACATATCCTCGCCAGACACTCCATCGTAAGTACCAGTAACTGTGAACTTAAATTCTGTTGAAGAACAGTCGATAGAATTGTTTTCAGCAGCAACCAAAGTTGCACCTGTAGCTATGATAGACTTTTTGCCAGTAGTCTTAGCCTTGATGAGATAAGGGTGGTTTGCTATAAGAGAACCAGACTTAACCTTTATGATTTCAAGAGCAGTCTCATCAACTTCTCCGTCTGAGTTAGTATCATACATAAGTACGTTATTTATCTTAGTAACTTCGAAGTCATCGCTCCATTCGTCGTAAGAAACAGAGAATGGGATGTAGAGAGCCTGCCATTCTGTATTGTTGAATGTACGTACATATTTGATAGCCTGTTGAGAATCATCATCAGCAGAGTTAGTATATGCTATGTGGTCGTCATCCTTTATTCTGTATGCGTAAGAAAGAGTGTATTTAGATAGTGCTACACCCCATTTAGTACCTGCCTGGTAAGTATCTGCACAGTCATAGAATGAAGGAGCGGCGTTAGAACCTCCGCGGTTCTGGATGTAGATATCGTCTCCGTCGAAGAGAGGGCAAGCCATAGTAGCTACTGTACCGAAACTTACTAGTTGCTTGTTGCTTTCGAGTGTTCCGTCAGCAGCGTATATGTCTGCAACACATCCGAGAGCGCCCTTAGAACCAGACATGTAGTAGCCTATAGTAAGAAGTTTGTCGTCGTTAATTTCATTTACTCCGAAGATGCTTGTTATACCGTATCCCTTGATATATCCTTTTTCTACAGTACCATTATCTACGGAAACTTTGAGAGAGAAGCCTTCAATCATAGTTGATGAAGTGCTGATAAAAGTAGTCTCGTTCTGCTTGAATCCACCCTTTACACCACCAGAGATATAGAGTGATCCGTTGACGAGCTGTAAGTTCTTAATCTGAGTTGTGTGTTTGCTGTCAGAAGCTCCAGTAGCTTCAATTGTGCTTGCATAGTTTACGTTGAGGTCAGTATCGAATGATAGAACGAACATTCCTTGCAGAGATGTAGTGTTGACAGTCTTACCACCAACAGTAAAGCTATCGCTTGTAGCGTCAGCTGCTCTACCTACAGCATAGAAAGTGTTTCCGTCGGCAATGATACGGTCGATGAATGTTGCATCAACAGTCTCAGGTGATGTGAGCACCTTTTCGAAGTATCCGTTAGAGTTAAGCTTTACGATATAGAGGTCACCGATAACCTTTTGAGAGTCACCTGTCCATCCGGAATTGTTGTGAGCTGTGATGCTGTATTCTGAACCGTCAGCCTTAGGGAAATAGAGATTGTTACGGTAGTTACCTCCGATATATATGTTCTCATCCTCATCGAGTGCGAGAGTGTATGTGTAGTGAGAGTCACTTGAGTTGTTACCGTCGAAAGTATCATCTTGTCTTATGACGCGATACCATGAAATCTCGCCTGCAGAGGTCAGTTTCATTACAATTGTTCTGTAGCACCATTGCTCGCTATTGTCATGTGCGATAGTAGTGTGAACGCCAGTTGCAGATACAAATTCTGCAAGAGTGGCATCAGCACCTTGTGACTGTCTTATCTTCATGGCAATAACAGCACCACCGTCTTTAGTAGCTGCGATATTGAATCCGCTATTGTCCATGTATCCCTGAATAGTATATACATTCCATATAGCAACTCCTGTTTCTGGGTTGAGTTTAGCTATATATGTATTTGCTGTGTAGCTATTTCCTGAGTTGTAAGCGTAACCTTCAATGGTATTGTTCTGTCCGTCAGTAGCAGCTACGCTATTGATATACAGATTTTGTCCGTCGGCTTCTGTAGAACCCCATGAGATGACTTCGAAGATGTTGCCGTCGGCAGCTTTTTCGATTGCTATAGCGTTGTCGCCAGCCTTTGTTGGTCCATCGTAAAGATATCCCCATCCGAATTCATAATCCTGAGCATTAGCAGCGAGTGCCACTAATGTCATGACAAAAAGAAAGTAGATTTTTTTCATTGTTAAAAGAACTTTTACCTTATTAAATATTGATTGAGTATATTTTGCCATATCTTGTATATTTGGCGGTGCAAATTTAGAGTCTTTACAAAAGAATGACAATACTCTTTTTTGATGAAATTGTTAATACTCAATACCTAATAGATGGTATTCGTCCTTTTTTTATACTCATTTTGTTTTGGGGGTAATATGAAATGAGTATTGGGTTATTATAGTCTTTTCATGCTTTATTCATTGTCCACCACCTGGATGTATTCTTTCTTCATGAGTTCTCTATATGAGTTATTAAGGATTTCTGGTGTGAAATCGAAATCCCTATTTACCGTTCTTCCTTCATCTTTGAGGCAGTGTGAGAACAGCCACTCGTAAGTCTGCTGCATATAGAATATGCGTGCTGGCTTGCCGTGGTCAATACCTTTAAGGCGAGAATATCTCAGTCTTGAGTCGTCTCCTGTTGCTTTTATTGCTTCGACGACTTTATCAGACTGTTTAACAGAAACAGCACGGTCTGCCGTTCCGTGTATTATCCAAAGCGGAATTTTTGATAGTCCTGATAGATCCTTAGCTGTTCCACCTCCGCATATAGCCATGGCAGCAGCCAGTTTGTCGGGATATGCGGCAGCAAAATCTATGGTACCATATCCTCCAAGGCTCATTCCGTAGACATAGATGCGTGTCGTGTCGACGGAATAGTTTTCCTTTGCCCATTCCACAATCTTCCATATCTTTTCTGGTTTCCATGAGCCTCCTGGATTTTGTGGCGCCATGACATAGCAATCTATATCAATATCTCTCGATGTGGCATCAATAGGGCCGTATCGTCTAACACGTTCCAAGTTTGTTCCGCATAGGCTTTTGCCATGTAGGAAGATGAGTAGTGGAAAATGAGCATTTGGATCGTGTTCTCCGTTTTCAGGATCACAAAACCAAAAATTGTAGCTTCCCTGTACTGTACCTCTGAAAGCTTTGAATCTTTTTGTTGCCAGACATTGGGTGCTGACACATATCATGATGAAAACGAAGGAAAAAGTCCTTATTATTTTCTTATTGCCAAAAGTGGTCATTATATTATGTTTGAGTAAGCGTCTTTGTAAAAAATGAAAAAATATTTCAGCGTGCAAAGGTAGTAAATATTTTTATGAACATTTTTGTTTTTTGTAATATAATTTGTATCTTTGGACCATAAATGAAGAAGGCTACATGAATCTATGTTCTTCTTTTACTATAATGCAACCATTTCTGATACTTTAAGTATAATTAGTTCATCAAAATCAACATATAACGAAAACCATAAATATATTTCAATATGAAAAAAAACATCTTCCTTTTATCATCATTCCTTACCTTGCTTTGTGCTTGTAGTTCGGATGATACTAAAGAATCTTTTGCTCAGATAGACGAGTTTTATATCATTTCACCTTCGTATGAATATGCTGATACGGAAACACGTACAGATCTTAGTGATGATGGTGAGAATTCCATTATTTTTTCTTGGGATTCTAATGAGAAGATTGGAGTATTTCCTGTTTCTCCGATGACAAATAGTCAGGTCAGTCAGGTTTTTGCTAATACTACCGGAGGAGTCCTTTCTAAGGTAAGTTTTGATGGTGTGGGATGGGCGTTGAAGGCTGGAAATACATACGCCGCTTATTATCCATGGCAAGACCTTTATAGTAGTACTCGATATAATGCTGTGCCATACGATTATACAGGGCAGGTGCAGGACGGAAATGCGTCACTTGCTCATATAGGTGAGTCTTACGACTATATGTATGCATACGAGACTGTACCGTCAAATGGAGTTGCTACATTAGCATTTAACCATCTTGGGGCTATTATTCGTGTTAAACTGTATATGCCAGCAGGTACTGTTCCTACATCGGTGACATTTGCTAATGCTGCAAATGAGCAAGTGTTTAACGTAAAGGGTAATTTTAATGCTTCAAATGGAGAGCTGACGGCAACTGAGACGGCTTCTTCAATCACACTTACGACAAAGAATATTGCTACGACAGAGGATAACACGTTAGTAGTGGTTTATATGTCTGTTTTGCCTTGTACAACGGGTGTTATGACTGTTACTGTGCAGACAGAGGGTGGGGAGACTCTCTCAGGATTCTTATCTTCAAAGACTTTGGTTGCCGGTAAGGCCTATAGATGGGTGACAACTGTTTCCTAATTATAGGAATACCTGTATTATATATATGATGCGAGGCACGATATATAAAAATGTCTTCATGGTAGTTGGATAATCATGAAGACATTTTCTTTTATTCTGAATGTAGGCTGTAGCGATTTGTTAGTGGACGGGCCACGATATTTTTTGCAGAAAATCCATCAAGTATTTTCGCCAGTTCTCCCACGTGTGTCCTCCATCTGTTTTATGGAAATCATATTTGAAATTACAGGAGTCAAGTTTGACCATAAATTGTTCATTATATTTGTATAGGAAATCATCCTCTCCTATGGCTATGTAATATAGCTTTGGGTGGGAGGCTAATTGATATTTTAACTTCTTATCGAAGTCCTTATAGATGTGTATTTTCTCAAGTCTATCGCTTATGACGAGAGGTTCTGGAACTTTGTCTTGAATGATAGCGAAAATGTTCTTTATTCTCTGGAGGTTATGTTTTGCACGTTCCATATTCACAATCTTATTATTGTCAAGCATGTTGGTGGTCTGTGCAGAGAAAAGTCCGATGAAATCGAATGTGTTGGGATTATTAAGAGTTATAAATAGAGTGTGTAGTCCGCCAAGTGATAGTCCGGCAATGGCTCTATGTTCTTTGTCGGGAATTGTTCTATAGTTTTTATCCGTAAATTTCACAATTTCATTAACAAAGTCAGCTTCGAATTTCCCGAGCATAGAAGTTATGTTGTTAGCCGAAGGTTTTTTATTCATGTAAGGGCTTTCCCCTGGTGCGGCATCGAGTTCAACATTTCCGTTTGGCATGACGACGATTACTGGTTGTATTTTCTTTTCGTGTATTAGGTTGTCAAGAATCTGACAAGCCCTGCCACAATTAGCCCATGTTGTTTCGTCTCCTCCAGAACCGTGGAGAAGGTACAAAACGGGGAACGTTTTATTTGTCTTTACGTTATATTCAGCTGGAGTGTAAACAATCATTCGTCTTTGTGACATACCGTTCATGGTCGAAGGGTACCAAATGGTGTCGGTCTTTCCGTGTGGTATGTCTTGGTCGATATAGTATCTTGCCAATGGACCATCAACAAAGAAGAAATTGTAGTATTTGTCTACATCCCTTAGGGTGTTTTTGTTGTTTGGGTCAAGAACACTTTTGTCTCCGATAAGGAAATTATAAGTATACATTTCCGACTTAAGAGGTGGAGTGGTATATGTGAAGTCATCTCCGTTTTTTTTCATCACATATTTATTCTCAGATGTAAAGATATTTAAGAATAAAATATTGTTTTTTCTTGGTATGAAGGACCCATTGAGAATTACCTTTCTTGTTTTTGGAGAGTGAAGATGAAAGGTTACGCTTCCGTCAGGATTAACTGTCGGACTG
>JAILIJ010000275.1 GCA_024695315.1 Bacteroidaceae bacterium | reverse complement strand
AAATATAATTAAAAATAAGTGAAATGTCAAGTTTTTCTTTCAGAATTCCGTTGAGTATGAAAAAGTTTAACATAATTTAAGTATAATTACGGTAGCATACTGTTAGTTCATGATTTTTTTTGAAAATTTCAAAAATTACTTATCATATTACAAGTAGTAAAAGAGTAGTCAAAATGGAGTGAAATTGTAATTAAATGAATATAGTTGAGGCGGAAAACATACCGCGAACAAATTCGTTCGAATCTTTAACTTTTTTATTGCTTCCAAATAACTTCCCTTTTACTACTGTAAAATGAGGTTTTATCTAACTTTTGAAATTTATTTTAATAATTAAGAATCTTCTTGGCTCTTCCGTCTGAAGTTCTAATTATTTGTATTCCTTTATGTTCTTTACTAACCCTTGTACCATTTACTGAATAAATCTCCGTTGAATTCGTACTTGGGGAGTACACATTTGTTATTTCGTTTGTTATATCGTTTCCGAAATATACAAGCACTTTTTTATCTGGATTAGTCATAGTAATCTCAATAGTGATGTATATTTTTTCCTCGTTTACAAAAGCTTTAAGTCTAATAGGAATTTCTCCTAATTGAGGTCCTATCCATTGGTCATCAGCAATATTATCTGTGGATCCAGCAGTAATTTCTATGTTTCCTTTTCTGCTGAAATATTGACATCCAAGCGAATCCTTGACCATCATGGTTCTTACGGATATGTTTCCTATAGGCTTATCTCCTTCTTCTGTATGTAAAATGAAGTTATCGAGAAAAACGTCGATTGTATTATCTGAATCATACGTAACATCGATTGTTTCGTAAATAGGAATGCTATTTTCTCCGTTGACATTGACAATAAGATTGTCGGTAAATGACTTCATGCTTGTCAGTTTTTTGCCAAAGAAGATTTTTATTGTATTGTTAATAGTTCCTGATAGTGTGACAGCCATTTCGAAATGTATGCCTGCTTTATCAATAATACCTTTCAGTACAACTGGCACATTTCCCATAGCTGGGCCTTCCCATTGCTCGATATTTTGTTTATTTCCTGTTGAAATCGAAGTTTCTCCCTCGTATGAAAATGATTTTATACCATTTTCTGATTCTACGATAATGTTTTTTACCGATATGTTACCGATAGGTGTTTCAGAATCAGATGTCGCAATAATCAAATTTCTAAGTGTTAATTTTATTGTTCCATCATCACTTGTTTTGACTTCAACTGACGCATCTTGTGGCTCTGAGTTGATACCATACACATTTACAATCAATTTGCCCATGTAAACAGCAGTTTGGGCATTGACTCCAATATTAAAAGAAAAAATTGCTACAATAGTAGCTAATATACGTAAACATTTCACCATATAACAAAACTTTTTATTATCCTTAACCTTAATAAATGTCTATCTTTGTGCTCACTTCATACGATGATTTTGAAGATTTGTCAATATAAACTCCACTATAAATCTTCTTTTTAATTCCTGCAAGTAAGGCTTTATCGAACTTTCGAAATTTGAGTAAATTCGTATAGCAAAGATACATAAAGTATTTTAAATTAGACTTTTATAATGCTTTTTTTGATGCTTTTGTTTCAATATGTATAATTTTTTCTTGATTGTGTTATATTATTTCCTAATACGAAAGTCTGTTAACATTATGCTTTGCTATAATTTTTTATCTTTTTTGTTGTTTAAATAAAAAGCAGTAATTTTGCTGCTAAATGTATTATCGTATAAAATTTGAAATAATATTTTTCAATTCATTTATTCAAAAAAATGGCAAATATGAAATCTTTGGCTAAGGACACGGTTATATATGGCCTTAGCAGTATTTTAGGTAGATTTTTGAATTACTTCCTTACACCTCTTTACACTTTTGTTTTTGATGTTAAGGGAGGAGAACTTGGCGTTGTTGCCAATGTTTATGCCTATACAGCTCTTATTTTGGTTATACTTACCTTTGGAATGGAAACCACATATTTTCGCTTTGTCAACAAGGAGAAAGAGAATGCTGATACTGTATTTTCTACAACAATGGGAGTTGTGTCAATTCTCTCTATTTTCTTTTTGATTTCTTTCTTTGCTTTCATTAATCCTATAGGAAAGGCAATGGGGTATCCAGACCATCACGAATATATAACAATGATGGCTGTGACTGTAGCTATTGACTCAATAATGGCAATTCCATTCTGTTTCCTTCGTTATAAAGGAAAATCAATCAAGTTTGCGATACTCAAACTTTTCAACATAGTTTTAAGTGTTGTTTTAAATCTTATTTGTTTCCTTGTACTCGGTTTTGATGATGTAGTTTATATATTTATTATAAATCTTATATGTTCTGCATCTGTTACTCTGTTCTTTATTCCTGAGTTTTTTACGATGAAATGGAATTTCGACTTGGCTCTTGCACGTCGTATGTTTAGCTATTCTTGGCCAATACTCATATTAGGAATTGCAGGCATTCTCAATCAGACATTTGATAAGATGATATTCCCTTGGGCTTATACTCATACAGGTTGGCATACAGTTTCGGAAGCAAAAACACAATTGGGAATTTATAATGCGTGTGTTAAGATTGCCATGATTATGGCTATTCTGACCCAGACATTTAGATATGCTTATGAACCAATAGTCTTTGCTAAGAATCAGGACCGTGATAGTAAAGAATATTATGCGTTAGCAATGAAGTATTTTATTATTTTTATGCTTTTAGCATTCCTTTGTGTGGTTGGGTATACTGACATTCTTAAATTAATCATACAGGAAGATTATCATGCTGGACTTTCTGTCGTTCCTATTGTGATGGCTGCCGAGATAATGATGGGAATATATTTTAATCTATCTTTTTGGTATAAGCTAATAGATAAGACTATATGGGGTGCATGGTTCTCTTTTGCTGGATGTGCTGTGCTAATTGCTGTCAACATTATCTTTGTACCAAAATATGGATATATGGCTTGTGCATGGGGAGGATTTGCAGGATATGGAACGGCAATGTTGCTTAGTTATATAGTTGGTCAAATGAAAAATCCGATAAATTACGACATTAAAGGAATTGCAGTTTATTTCCTGATTGCATTACTATTCTTTGTAATTATGACGATTCTTCCAGACTATGTTCATTCTATGGCATTGAGGATTGTTATAAATACAGTCTTGATAATATTGTTTTTGGCTCATATCGTTTATCATGATATGCCGCTGTCATCTCTGCCTGTAATTGGAAAATATTTTAAGAAATAATTTATATCGATTAATTCGTAGAAAATATGAAACGTTTTTTAACAAGAGTACTTTTAATATTAACCTTACAGTTCTCGCTTTGTATGGAAATTGCCAGAGCAGACGAGGGAATGTGGGTAGTTGGCAACATTTCGGAGGAAACGGATTCCGTGTTGCATAGTTTAGGTTTAGAACTTACATCTGAGCAATTGTATTCAACGGATTTACCATCCTTAAATAATGCTATTGTTCAGTTGGGTGGTTTCTGTTCAGGTGTTGTAGTTTCACCCGATGGATTGATGTTCACAAATCATCATTGTGGATATGGTGCCATTCAAAGTCATTCATCTGTAAAACATGATTATTTAA
>JAILIJ010000271.1 GCA_024695315.1 Bacteroidaceae bacterium | reverse complement strand
TGATGATACACGACAAGAGAAAGAATACAGTACCAACACACCTGCACAGATTGCAACAGGTGTTAAAAACGAAATTGTATAAAACTGACAAATAACACAATGGTCAAGAGAAAATGTTCCAGGAACAAGGTGACCATCATGATGATATCCATTATGCGCACATTCATAGCATTCAACAACCGTTTGCTCCACCATCTCATGACGATGCAGAGCAACAATTGCTTGTAACAGTACAAATACTGTCAACAATGTCCAAACTGACCAAATACGTTTACTATAGAGTCGCATACTAAGTGCAAAAATACAAAACTTTTCTTTTCCGTGTATTAAATATAAATTAAAATTATTACAATCCACTAAAACTTTTTCCACTATAGCGCATTTTCATGCAGAACATTTTATTCGTCAAAGCAGAACAATTTCTTTATTCCTACTGGGCATTTTTCTGTCAATTGAGGAAAATTTCTTAAAATCACACTGTGGTACAGTAAAATCACGCTGTGGTACGACCATACCACGGAGTGGTATAACCGTACCACGCTGTGATTTTGAAAACTGATCCGGAATAAGAGAATAATTTTTGCAGCGTATTCCATAAACTTTTGCGCTCAAATGAAAGAATTATCCCGCATTAAATGCCCCCTCACAGTTGCCCCCCAAAAGAACCTTTTCGCATTTTTTCAATAGTTCTTGCCTGCTCAAACACCGTTTGAGCACTGCTCAAGCACCGCTCAAACACTAATCGTGTATTGACAAAAGAGGTGAAAACAAAAAAACAACGGGATAGAAATTTGTCATTTCTATTCCCGTTGTTTTTATTTAGATAATACCTTTATAAGTATGTAATATCCTACTTTGTTTTGGATTTCACCTTATGAATATATTACATCTTCTTCATAGCCTGCTCGAGGTCTGCAATAATATCATCAGCGTCCTCGATACCTACAGAAAGACGAATAAGGTCTGGAGCGACTCCTGCCTCACGAAGCTGTTCGTCCGACATCTGGCGATGTGTATGACTTGCTGGGTGAAGAACACAAGTACGTGCATCAGCCACGTGAGTTACGATTGAAATAAAATCAAGGTTATCCATAAACTTGATAGCGTCCTCACGTGTACCCTTGAGTCCGAATGCTATTACTCCACATGAACCATTAGGTAGATACTTCTGTCCCAACTGATAGTATTTATTAGAAGGAAGACCGCAGAAATTAACCCATCCAACCTTCTCATTCTTCTCCAACCACTCTGCTACCTTCTGAGCATTCTGGCAATGCTGACGCATACGAAGATGAAGAGTCTCAAGTCCCAGATTCAAGATAAATGAATTCTGTGGGCCAGGTATACTACCTAAGTCGCGCATAAGCTGACTAACAAGTTTTGTAATATAAGCCATCTTACCAAATGACTTAGTGTATGTAAGTCCGTGATAGCTCTCATCAGGAGTTGTCAAGCCATGGAACTTATCTCCATAAGCCTCCCAATCGAAATTACCACTATCGACCACTACTCCACCTACCTGAGCAGCATGTCCATCCATGTACTTTGTTGTAGAGTGAGTAACGATATCACATCCCCACTCAAAAGGACGACAATTGATTGGAGTGGCGAAAGTATTGTCAACAATAAGTGGTACGCCATGCTTATGAGCCATCTTAGCGAAACGCTCGATATCGAACACGTTACCACCAGGATTAGAAATTGTCTCTCCAAAGAAGCATTTAGTATTTGGACGGAAACAAGCCTCAATCTTCTCATCATCCCAATCAGGGTCAACGAATGTACACTCGATGCCCAGCTTCTTCATTGTTACTCCGAAGAGGTTGAAAGTACCTCCATAGATAGTGTTTGAAGTGATGAAATGATCACCTGCCTCACAAATATTAAATACAGCGTAGAAGTTGGCAGCCTGACCAGATGAAGTAAGCACAGCTCCCACACCGCCCTCAAGTGCAGCAATCTTCTTTGCTACAGCATCATTGGTAGGATTAGCGAGACGTGTGTAGAAATAGCCTTCATCTTTGAGATCAAAAAGACGCGCCATCTGGTCACTTGTGTCGTACTTAAATGTCGTACTCTGATAAATAGGCAACTGTTGAGGTTCGCCCTTAGTAGGTTTCCATCCGCCATGTACGCAGATAGTTCCGAGATTCTTTTTCATTATTTACTTTTGTTTATTGCCAATTTCAAGGCTCAAAGATAGTGCAAAAAAAGTATTTAATCATAAAAAGTCATATAATTATTACTTTTTCACATTATTTCGATATTGCCAACATGAAATTGTGCAAGAAACTCGCCCATCACCTTACACATTCTCACATAACAATGGTCACCAGTACAATGACCAGTATAAAACTTTGTTGTAGGATATTTCTCACGTAGAGCTGTTGCTATCATCATCTGCTCGGCCTCACTCTCATACTCCTCAGACTCCTTGGAATCTAAGAGATGGAATCCTCCCACGCATAGCTTAACTTCTTCAGACACACTCTGCAAAATGTTGAGTATGCCATGATGTGCACATCCTGTAAACAAAAGTCCATCGACATAAAGGGCAAGTTCATGACTAAAGGTGTCAGGAAACATGAACGTATCACTTAGACTACTGACATATAAATTCGAATTACCCTTTGGACTTGCGCATGACGACGACAGATTGGCATATATATGTAGGTCGTCAACCAACATATCCTTATCAGCATAAACGAAACGTTCACGGCTAACATTGAAATCCACATTTCCCGTTATGCTATGCAGTCCACGTCGACGCGAAAAATACTTCTGTTTCTCTACAAGTGGCGAAACAATAATACGAGCCTTTTTATTTATTTCCATAAAATGAGGGAGCCCACCAATATGGTCGCTATGTCCATGAGATATGAAGGCATAATCCACTTCAGTCAAATCGACGCCCAGTTTAATGGCATTTTTCTCAAACAAATCGGATGAACCGGTATCTAATAGAAGCTTATGCTTATCCGTCTCAACATAAACAGATAAACCGTGCTCAGTCCCATAATCTGGGTTCACCGTTCTATTATCAGCAAGAACAATTATTTTTTTTATCATGATTCATTTATTTCAACAGGCATTTTCATATACAAGACTCACAAAGAGTCCTCAAAGATATTGGCTATGTTCGGAGCTATTTTATGAGCGTTAAACAGACATGGTATGTAGGCTTTGCCGAACTGGCGAAAGTTTAGTTCTATAATATTACGAATTACGAGACTCATGATATATCATAAGTCCCGTAATTACGATATTATCCATCAAGCCTCCGGCGTTACGTCCTTTGCCTCAAGATATTCTGCAAATATTCTTGCAGCACTTTCCACCTTCGCAGCACACGGACGCTTCTTGTAGTATTCAGCGGTACGTTCTGAAGCGACATAGCTCGACTGCACCTTCTCATTGCCATTTATTCCGAGAATCTCAGCACAGATGATAGAGCCATTCTGTTCTTTCGACTTTGCCAAAAGTTCCTGTACAACCTTATAACAATGAGATTTACCCTCACGATCTCCACCTTCAGTCTGTCCGCAGTCAAGCCCGACGAGAGTCACTATTCCTGACACGGCTCCACACATCATACGTAGTCTTCCCACGCCTCCACCGAATCCGGCTCCCACCTTCAAGGCCAGCGTCTCATCGAGTCCATACATATCAGAGAAGGCAGCCACCACACTTTGACAACAGCCATATCCCTGCATGAAATAATCTACAGCACGCTGTACACGCGCTTCTAAATCTGCTCTCATAATAACTCTTCTAAAAATTCACAAGCATCGGCCACACAATCTGGACATTCTCTGAGCACAGTCTTAGTCTCTATACCCTTGAGATCCTTACAAATTGTGGAACCATTACGTTCCCTGAATTTCTCCATAACAACGCGCATCCCCTTCATAGCCTTCGCTCTATCCTTGGTAATCATGCTGAGGGTCATTCCTGCACCTACTATAGCACCACATGTTCCCTCCATATTACCCATTCCTGCAGCAAAGGCGTATGCAAGATTCTTACTTGTCTCTTCATCAAGACCCGTAAGATCTGAATAAGCACACAAAACGGCCTGCGCGCAATTATATTTGCCACAACGTTTATTTTCTGCAGCAATACATTTTCTTGATTCCATAGAATGAAAAATTAGTTGTCATGATGGCATCCACCCTCATGATGGTGATGATGTCCACCACATCCCTCATGATTGCATCTGCCATCGCCATACTCTATAGTACCATTTAGATACTTTAACATGATATCCTCGACTGCAAGCTGTGGAGCACCAGCATGAACCTGAATACCCATCTGATTGAGCATCTGAATCGCAGCATCTCCAGCCCCTCCACATATAACATCTGTGCACTCTAACTTAGCAATCATACGTGGCATAGCTCCGTGCTCGTGAGCAGGACCGTCGAACACTTGTGTATCGCTTACCTTACCATCTGTAACTGTAACTACTGTAACCTGAGGTGCCTTACCGAAATGAGGGAAAAGTACACCCTGTGCTGTTGGAATAGCAATTTTCTGATTCATAATCTTAAAATCTATTTTTTGTTTAATATGTTGTTCAAATTCCGTGTTGCCGCCCGTAATTTCTATAGGCAATCCCTCAACCAAAGCCTTGGCTATAGATTTGCGTGCGTTATCATATATCCTGGTGAGCGTAGGTCGAGACACATTCATTACCTCTGCTGCCTGAGCCTGCTGCATCCCCTCATAATCAAGTAGACGAATAGCTTCATATTCATCATAACGTAAAGATATTGGCTGACTGCTAACGCATCTCCTACCATAAGGAGTATATCCTGCAATCTGTGGAGCCATCTCTACTAAACGACATTGTTTTGGTCTTGCCATATTATAATTTTTGTGCAAATATATACATTATATTTTGAACATGCGTTCATTTACACTATTCTTTAATGAATATTAACAAATGAACGCATGTTCATAACGAAAAATTACTAAAAGGCGATAAAAATATGTGCTGAGATTTGCAAAAACGGCATAAGTACCTCTAATAGAACAATAAAGTCTTACCTACTGAGAATAAAAATGAGTTATAATGGAGTAATTGTGAAGTTAAAAAGTAGAATGTATTTGTTTGCGGTATAGTTTGTCTATAACTACTATCGTCTTTTTACAAAATTCCAACTTCGTTTTTACCACTTTCAAAATTTTAAAAAGTAATAATCATGAGAAATGAAAATGAATCCTACTTTCTGCACTTGATGACTAAAGAAGAAGTAAAAATGTGAAATGTGAATAATATTTTCAGACAGATGATAAGGCAAAAGAAAAAAATAGTACCTTTGCAAAAATTGTAATAGTATTAACATATTAAAACAATATATTTAGAGAAAAAATATTTTTTATTAACATACAGCATTGACTATTATTTCGCGTTCAGAAAAGAAAAAGCCTGAGAAACTGATTTCTTTTCATTGAAGAGATTTCGGAATAATTTGTTCACGAGAATTGTCTGACTAGGGACTTTTCCGCTTTAATCATGCATTAGTTAATGCCTGCACTTTGAGGTGTAGACATTTTTCCTGCATGATTGACGGGTTTCATCTCAGGCTTCCCGTGAACGCGAAAGGAAGGGTCTGCACCTTTCTTTTAT
>JAILIJ010000251.1 GCA_024695315.1 Bacteroidaceae bacterium | reverse complement strand
GCGTGAGGCACAACAATATGAGGGGGGAGAAGTGAACTATTCTGATGATGGGGCGATTTCTGGATGGCAACGTATAAGCGGTGGATGGAATAATGGTGCCCCATATACAGTATATTTTTATGCGGAAAAGCAGGAGTCTATGCCCTTGGATAAGGATAAGGCTACCTTGAGTAGCTTGTCTTTGTTAGGTGGGGAATACGAGTCTTTTGTTGCCGATATTTCCAAGGTTGTGGATGTAAAGATTGGCATCAGTTTTGTGTCGGTAGATAAGGCAAAGCAGAACCTTAGGGAGGATATCCCACATTGGGACTTTTCTGTTACGTATAATGAGTGTATAGATAAGTGGAACAGGATTTTAGCAAAGGTGGAGTTGGCGCCAGAGACTTCTAAGGAATATAAGAGGATGTTCTATACGGCTCTTTACCATACGATGCTCATGCCGGTAGATAGGACCAAGGATAATGGCCTATATGACGATTATTATGCTATCTGGGACACGTACAGAACAAGCACTCCACTTATTACTTTGCTTGACCCTCAGAGGGCTACTGCTATTGCTAAATCTCTTTTGGATATATATAAATTGACGGGGTATATGCCTGATGCACGTAGCGGAAATTCTAATGGACGTACTCAGGGTGGCTCGAATGCTGAGATTGTTATTGCGGATGCTTTGGCTAAGGGATTGAATTTAGATTATGAACTTGCTCTGAAGGCCATGCTGAAGGATGCTACTGTTGCGCCCAAGGATGATGAGGCTGAGGGCAGGGGTGGCCTTGATGAATATAACTCGCTCGGATATGTTCCTTATGGAGTGGCAAGAGGGGGAAACCGTACGGTTGAATATGCTTTCTGCGACTGGGCAATAGCTCAGGTGGCTAAGCATTTTGGTAAGGACGATTTATATAGTCGTTATATGGCCCAAAGCGGGCGCTGGAAGAATCTTTGGCGTAATGATTATGTACATGATGGTGCTAAGGGTTTTATCATGCCGAGAGACAAAAATGGGGCTTGGTTGGATTCGGTTCCTTATGGACATAGTAAAATACAGACAAGAAAGTTTTTATATACCCCAGATATTAGCTATGAGGGACCGTGGTATTGTGCTTGGTGGGATTGCTTCTTTTATGAGGCTTCTTCGTGGGAATATTCATTTAGTATTCCTCACGATATTCCGGCTTTGATTCAGGCTTCTGGTGGTAGAGAGGCTTTTGAGCGACGTTTGGATACATTTTTTGCCCATAAATACTATAATGTAGCTAATGAACCATCGTTCTTGACGCCTTGTCTGTATCATTGGGTAGGCAGGCCAGATAAGTCGAGCTTTAGGGTAGAGAATATTATAAGGGATAGTTTTAATGACTCTGAGTCTGGACTACCGGGAAATGATGATGGAGGCGCCATGTCTTCGTGGTTAGCTTTCCACATGCTTGGACTTTATCCTAATGCTGGACATGATTATTATCTTGTTCATAAACCTCTTTTGAAGTCGGCTTCTATAAGTCTTGAAAATGGAAATGTGTTAGATATTAGGTCGTGTGAGGGAAATTTCTCAAGGGCTTTTTTCAATGGTCAGGAACTGAAGGATAATCGTATAACGCATGGTCAGCTTATGCAAGGTGGAGTGTTGGAAATTGAGACTCCGAAGTCATATAGGTTTATATATAAGCTGCATGGACAGACGCGCAGGTTTGATGTGACATTTTCTGATTTGCAGGACGGTAGACTCGTTATGCGATGGGGGATAATGCGTAATATGAAGTATTGGCAGGGGACTTTCATTATGAATACTTTCGACAGGGAGCACTCGGGGGAAATATCATATATTCAACCAACAGATGGTCTGAATATGGAATTGGATGGAGAACTATTTGCCCTTGTTTCGCGTGAAGTGCTTAGGAGTATTAGAAAGGAAGGCTCTTGTGTCATTTCAAATACCTCATATCGACTTATAGAAAAGAAAAATAATGCCTTCCATCTTATGGATGATTTAGAAGGCGCCTATATATGGATTCTTGATGATGAGAACCTTCCTCTTATTGTCAGGATGAAGAATAATCCTGTCGAGATTAACTGGTATATAGAGGGGCTTGCTCCTGCTATATAGTTTTATATAGCAGGAGCCTTTTGGCTTATAGGTAGAAATCGGATATTATGTCTGTTTGAAAAATACTATCGTCTGATAATTCCAGTTTCTTTATCTTGAAGGTTTATGGTTTTATCTGCGGAGACATATTTCTTACCACGGCTTAGGCGCCATGTGATATTTAGAGATATACTGTTCCCAAAATCTTGATTATAAACACTTATTGTTTTGTGAAGATTAGTATTGACGATTTCTGATTCGTATTCCTTGTATTTGTTAGTGAAAGGATTTTTCCAATATAATGAGAATGTCCAGTCCTTATGTCTGTATGAGGCTTGTATGGTTGTATAGCCACAGTTGTTTCCTTTTGTTTCCCCTTCGAGGAAACGATTCCCATTATCAGTATAGGCTTGTAGAGTCCAGTTGCCAAAATAGGCTGTAATCATACTTGTATAGAACCCGGAAGTGTAGCAATGGGTATAGTCATTTCCAAAATTAAAGCAGCGCATAAGTCCACCGTAAAGCGCGAGGCTTAGTTTTTCAGGATATATCCAATAGTTGATATAGGCCATAGTGTGTAAAACGTCAATTTCTTTTTGATTGATTTGAGTGTAGATGAAATGATTATCTTCTGTACGATAGTATAGCGCCATATTTGGCTTGTGACAGTTCTTGAAGTACCCACTAATGAATGACTCAAATCGTGGAGTATTGTATGATATTTTTATTTCATGTTCCGTATCTCGAGATGGTTTAAGATCTGGATTACCGACTGTCAATTCCATACTATTTGTTTGGATTGTAGCATCACTTATCATGGCAATACGAGAAACTTTTCCAGACATTTGATAGGAGTATTTCGCATATAAGTTATTCGTTATACGATAATCAAGACTTACTTTTGGACGGAAAGTCCAGAAATCGTAGTTGTGATTGTTTTGTTTATAGCCAATATAATTCAAGCCGACTCCTATGGAATATCTAAAATCGTTAAGGGATCCTTTGATTTCGCTAAATGTATATACATTATTTTGAGTCATCTTGGAAATTGTAGATACGTCTTTTTTGTATTCGTTATTTGTGTATTTATATTTATAGTTTATGCCTGCATAAAAATTGAATGGCTTTATCTTGTTTTCGTATATTATTTCTGATTGGGAGGAGAAAGTTTTTCCATTTACGTCGTATTGATATGGAGTAATCTCTTCATAGAAATTGCTCGCATTTGTTTCAATATAAGTACTTACGGTATTAGCTGTAATAGACTTTTGAGGAGTAATTTGATGGAAGAAATATAAATCGAGAATAGGGGATTTTACCTTGTTACTTTCGGTATTTTTCGTGACATATTTTATATTATTCGCATTAATTTCCTTAATGCAAAAATTGTTAGGGGTTTTGCTAATCCCACCATATAATGATGCTTGAAATACTGTTGCAGTTGAGTCTGCCCAGTTATATTCTAAATTTATTCCGTGTGCTTGTGTCTTATTTAGATTTTTGGAATCATTTCTTTCAAATTCATATATTTCCCCATTATTAAGTACGTATTCTGTTTTCTCGTATTTTTTGAGGCCTTTCAATTTATTTCCGCTATAGTCATAGGAAAATGAAAGTTGATTTTTACCTGTATTCCATTTTGCGTATGTTAATCCTTGACCCTGTAATGATGTAAGAGTGGGCGTTAGATCAAAGCCAAAAACATACCCGTTTTTATTTTTATTAGTAATAATATTTATGACATACGCTATATTTTCGCCATATCTTACGCCAGGGTTATCAATAAAGTTTATTTTTCGAATATTTTGGGGATTTAGGGATATTAAGTCTTTTTTATCAGCAATAATTCCATCTATCCTTACCTGAACTTCTCCGCTATTATCAATTGTGGATATTGTGCTGGAAATCTCATTAATGCGTATATTAGGTAAGCTAAGTTTCTGGAGGATACTATAACCATTTGCAGATGCCATTTTCTGTTTTTCTGTTGGAAATATGGTCTGCATATCCAGTTTATTGATAACTTTTTTTCCTCTAATTGTTATTTCTTCAAGAGAGACTTCTTTTTTCTCGTTTTGAGCATATATGGTCAATGAGAAAAAACAGAATGATAATAAAATATACGATTTCATTTGCTTTTTTATGCAAAGGTATATTCTATTACCGAGATTGTTTTTGATTCTTAGCTGACAACTGTCTGACAATTACTATTTATCTGTCTGACAATAAAATGTCAGTAATATAATTATTTGAGTTTTAGAGAATAGCTCTTTCCTCTGTCTGATTCTATTTTTAGATTACTATTCTTTTCTATTATAGGTTTTATTCTTTTGATTAGCGTGTATAGAGTGTCGCTAGCGTCGTTTTTTTTAGGCCAAAGCTTATCACATATTTCTTGTTTTGAAAGTGTATGGGAGTTTGAATCCATAAACATCTTCATTAATGAGTATTGCATAGGTGTGAGGTGAATTGGATTTCCTTTTTCTGTCATAAATTCCTCATTTGAATATATGATGCCACCGAACGTCAGTTTTGTTGAAGGTACGTGAGTATTATATTTCTTCGAGTAGTAAAAACTTGTCAATAGCCATATAATACTTATACAAAATAATATGCCAGAATATTTCTGATTTGATATGTTTATTATTGTAAGAGGACTACAATTTGCTTCTGCAATAAGTTTTGTTTCTATTTTGTTTTCCTTACGTACCGTTTGCATGGCTATATATGCAGTATCTTTTAATTCTGCTATGGTAATATGGCCTCTGTAGCATTTGATTGTATCAGTTGTGATGATATTATCTGGCATGTCTATTAATGTCAGTTCCAAGGCTTTGTTTACATCATATTCTATCTGCGATTTTGTATTGTAATAGCTATACAAGAAAGAATATGTTGTTGTAAATATAAGTATAATAAAAACAACTAAAGGAAGTTTCTTCATAATTTATCTTTTTTATGTATTTTTTGCTCTGCTTTTAATTCTTGATTTCATAGAACGTATAGATCCGTTGCTAACTCCCAGAATTTGCGCTATTTCATCTTCTGTCTTATTCATATTGACGAGTATAAGATATACTTTAGAACGGTCTGGTAGGTTGTCGTAATCATAATCCAAATGTATCATGAATGGCATGTCTAGGAAGTTATAGTAATCCAGGAAATCGTTATAATCTTGTTTGTTCCATGTTACTACTGTTCCTCCATCTTTTAGATGATTATAAAGTTTCATTCCGGAATGGAATACTTTACTCTGTTTCTCTTGTAATTTTTCTACTTTACTTATAAGTTCCTCAACTTTTTCTGTTGAAGTATTTTTTTGATTTTCAAGATTGTTTATTTGATTATTATATACTTCAATTAAAAGCTGA
>JAILIJ010000213.1 GCA_024695315.1 Bacteroidaceae bacterium | reverse complement strand
TAATTGATATGAGTCGCCAATATGAGCAGGTAATTCTTCTCGTGGAAAAATTTGTTGGTGGAGCAACATTTTTTAATCTACTTCCTATCATTACTAGAGCAAGAGAGGAAAGCCATAAGACTCGATTGCTGTTATTGTTTTACGTTCAACAGATTCTTGATACTTAAGAGTCTTATACAGATTCTGACAATCTTTATGACTTAGCTAATGATATCAAAGAGAGTACTGTGAATCTCGATATCGTTGGATTTTGGAATGAGTGTGGAGGTAAGTTGCTATACACAGATTTTTGGCAGATAGAAGATGCATTAGACTATGGAACTTATTTCATGACTCACTGGCACAAAGATTCCGAGAACAAACTTACAGGCATCAAATATGCACTCTTCATTATGGAAGGCATAGATGGTAATCTGATTTATTACTTACTGCACCCAGAAGCAATAAAGCACAGGATGAGTGGTTTACAATATGGTGACGCTGATCATGTTTGGTTCCAAACAGAAATGTTAGAGAATACTCCTCTTGAACTGCCACTGCAAAGACTCATGTTTTCTGGTGTATGGCCCCTGAAAATAAATCTCACACGTTGCAGAGAAGATAATGTAATATCTACATATGAAAAATGGATGAATCATGATTGTCAGATTGTAAAACCATATCAGCATCTTGAATATGAATTCCATTCTAACCTATATGCTGTGACAAAAACACATTTATATATTCCTTCTGAAAATGAAGGCGAATATTTTAAGGTTCCAAAGTCATCTTTTGATGGTTTTGATCGCATACAAATTACTGATAATGTTGGAACCATGGTAATGAACGGAAAAACTTACCTTGCATTTGATGAATTTATGCTTTACATAATTACTTCAAAAAGCGAACTCAAGAAATATGAAATAGAAAGAGTCAACTGCATTGAGTAGCAGTTGACTCTTATTTAGATTCACTTGAATCGGATTTCAGGAGGCCTATTCTAATAGTTGAATGATCTGAGTCTTGATTTGTTATTGGTATTTCACCAAGTTGACACAATTTATAGACTTCATTATTGATGTAGTCACTCAAATCAGAGATATTTCCCTTGTTCGCTCCAAAATTCAATAATTTTAGTATTGAACGTGAAGAAGACTCTACGACAACCTTACTTGTTTGGCTACTTGTAGCGACCACCTTCAGCTTCACATTTTCTGTGAATGGTGAAATCCACGCCCCATGTCTTGCTTCAACAATAAACAAATCATCGTTGTATTTTACACTGCAGAACTTAGTATGCTTCATCTCGAATAGATGTTTGACAGCAGTGTATGTTGTTCTTGCATTATGAGGAAATTCAAGCGTACTTGTTTGCATATTATACTCATTAGAAGATTATGTCCCACTCAATATTCAACTCGTATTTTTTTTCGGTTGCAATTTTGGTGTTAGAATTGAGATTGAAGAAAGGAACCGTGTTAAGCGTAAATGCTATGTCCATTGCTTTGTTTAAAGATGATGAAATCTCGACATTAATCGTCTGACGTGACATAGGAGCACCTAATTCTGGATCTCTTGCATCAAGTAGACTACGAATATCTCTTGACATTATTAATCCACGTTCTTCTGCTACTAGTTTTGCTCTGTTGAACTGATCAATTGTAAACTCTTGTTTTGGAAATTC
The DNA here is from genome assembly GCA_024695315.1 of Bacteroidaceae bacterium. Taxonomy (GTDB): domain Bacteria; phylum Bacteroidota; class Bacteroidia; order Bacteroidales; family Bacteroidaceae; genus Minthosoma. The sequence goes on along the minus strand of JAILIJ010000213.1, from coordinate 1,937 downwards.
TCGCGTCATTGATATTTTGTTTAATAGCTTTTGTTCCAACGTGTTCTTAATATTTAAACTCATATCAACAACTTTATATTTAAGGTGGTTATCGCTATCTACTTCACGCTTAAATTCTGCGATATTGCACTTTTTATAGGTGATTTTTGTTGCGCCAAGACACCTGGCAACCAGAAAAATGCCTTCAGCTGATGCCGTAAGGTATTCATCTTCTGCATCTATAGCTGTAATATAACCTTGGTTATATGGATGTCTAACCAATATTTCACCAGGAGTTAAATCATATGGAAGGTAGAAATGTTTCTTACCTTTTCCTAATTCTTTAATTCTGTTCGGTTCTAATACTACTACATTTCTGTTTAATCCATTTGTTCGAGAATCCCACTTGTAATTTATTGCTTGTTCTGGAGATTCAGCAATATATATGACAGGAGCAAGATGATTATTGCAATTATTATCCATATTATTATTTGTTTAAAAGTTATTTGTTTGCAGAAACTTTTTTTTTTGAAACCTTGTTTCTTTATTTCTACCAGATCTTGTTGATGTGGATGAACACCAAGCATTTCAGAATACTCATTAAGCAAATTAACAGCTTTCTCAGGATCATTTTCGTAGGTTATAAAAATGTATACCATCTTTCTGCCGGCGAAATCTAGATCTTCAAAATTACCTTCTATGGAGTGAAGTACAGAGAATTTTGATTGGTAATAGCTACATCTAAAACTAGGAGAAAGATCATCTCTGTTTTTACTACTGCTAATCTCGTGGAATTTTGGAACCTTTGCCAGCAACTTCATTATTTCATCTTGTAGTTCTGTTCCTGAATATTCTGAAGGAGTTCCATCTATGACATACCTACTAGCATCAGTAGGTTTTTTCCACTGGACAAATAAACAAGTATTCATAATTATTTTTCTAGTTCATTAAGTATGGTTTCCACACATTCTTTTTTTGTAGTATTAATGTAGACTACTCGATTTAGAACACTTTGGTATGGCTTCCCTGCAAAAAGCTTTTCGATTTCTGCTTGGTAATTGCCATGTAATTTATCAACATGTGTTCCAACAATAAGAACTTTCTGAGATGACGTTGAGTTTCGATGAATCATATCGATTCGTGCATTCGAGTCAGCCCTATATTTTATATCTTTAATATATTCAGAAATGTCAAAGAAAAATAATATGTAATCATGTTCTTTAATATAATCATTAAACTTTGATTTAAGCCACGCTTCTGCACCACTAAAATCTGTTACTTCATCAAACATGGCACTTTTAACTTTGTAATTTCTTGGTGCACCAGATGGTCCGTCAGGAATCTTTTCTTTTGATATATATTGTAGAAAAGTTGTTTTACCAGACGAAAGTGGTCCAGTAATTAAAGTTTTCTTATTTGAAAAAAAATCTTCAACTCGAGCTAAAGCAAAACCTACTGCTGCACCAGTAAGAGCCCATAAAACGAATTTTATTATTGTCCTCATAAAAATATTATAATTGTTCAACATTTAAGTACACCATACTCAACGCTCCACACTTCTTTATATCTATGCCATAGATACGCATGAAAGCGTCAGCAACAACCTGTCCACCGTTGGTTGAAACAGGATTGCTCATACTCTGTGTTACTACTTCAACTGTCATTCCAGGTTCAATGCGAACACCATTACAGTTATTCATCTGTTTGGTTGTGATTCTAAATCTTGCCATAAAGATATATCTTTAAATAAATTAATATTTTTATTAACTTGTTGCAAAATTAATCCATGAACAGATATATTGTAGAAAAAGTGTATTTGTTTTTCTTTTAGATTAGGTAGAAATGCTTGTGTAACGTAGGTGCATACAAAATACCAGCAGAAGAATCCGCTGAGGTTTGACCTGTAAGTTATAGAACAGTTCTTTCATCATACCTGTTTTTCTATGACTATTGGCACC